>CAXGXL010000657.1:0-2782 GCA_964013555.1 uncultured bacterium | reverse complement strand
GGCCAAGAAGTAGGTCGATGGTTTGGAGTTAAGTCTCATTCCGTTTGCCACAATAACTATAACAAAATGAGGGGGGCAGTGTTAGAGGGGCTGGCCGTTTGCATCGAGTAATTTTACCTTACCTCGACCCAGCTCTTTGAGTGTAGGTGCCACCGTGTTTTTGTCACCTACAACTACAATTGCTAGATTTTCGGGTTTTAGGGTGCTTTGGGCAACTCGGCGAATATCAGCAATGGTAACTTTGCCTAGCTTGTGGGGTAATTCTTGGTAGTAGTTCATTGGTAAGTCATAGGTGTAGATGTTGGAAAACATGGAGGCAATGCCATTTACTGTTTGAAAATAGCCGGGTAGGGAGAGACTGTAGTAGTTTTGGGCATTGGATAACTCTTTTGGGGATACATCTTGGGTACGTATGGTCTCAAGCTCGTTGAGAATCTCTGAAATTGCGGGAGCTGTAACATCGGTGTTGACACCAGTAGCCACCCCGAAAGCGCCTACTCCTCGTTTGAAACTGAAAAATGAGCGCGCACCATAGGTGTAGCCCTTGTCTTCCCGTAAGTTCATGTTGATTCGACTATTGAATTGTCCTCCCAATATGGCGTTGCATAAGACGATGGCAAAATAGTCCGGATGACTGCGGGACACTCCTAGGTGTCCAATTCGTAATTGGGACTGGGCTGCGCCTGGTTTGTCTACTAAGAAAACTCCACTTGCATTGGAACTCGGAGTTTCTGGAGCGCTCGTAATTCCGTCACTACTTTTCCATTTGCCGAAAGTTCTTTCAATACTCTTTTTTATTTGGAGCTTACTGATATCTCCTACAACGATAATTGCGGCATTGGCTGGTCGAATATGCTCGCTGTAGAAATCTCTTAATTGTGTCGAGCCTATCGCTTGGAGGGATTCTTCGGTACCTAATGGATTATGACCATAAGGGTGGGTGCCGAAAATAGATCTTTTAAAAACCCGTCGAACGATTTGTCTGGGATCATCTTTTCCTTGAGCGAGCGCCGTGAGTCGTTGGGCGCGTTGGCGCTCGATTTCTGCTTCGGAAAAATTCGGATTTTGAAGGATATCCCCAAGAATCTCTAACACAGCTTCGTGATTTTCTGTCAATGCAGTGAACGAAAAGCCTATGGTGTCTTCACTTACGTCACTTCCTATAAACGAACCGCGGGTTTCGACTTCGTCGGAGAGAGCCTGCGCGTTGCGGGTGGTGGTTCCCGTTTTTAGGATGGCCGAGGTAAAGCCCGCCAGACCAGGGAATTTCTGAGGATCTGCAGCGCTACCACTTTTGAAGACCACTTGGGTATGAATAAGAGGGAGGTTGCGTTTCTCAACGGTAATGAGAGTCATCCCATTGGGCAATATCTCTCGAGTGCCTTGGGGGGCTCGGAGAATCGGTTTGGGGCCCGCTTTGGGAATGGTCTTTCTAAATGCAGGGTTGCCGTAGGTTTCTAAGGCTTGCTGGGTGGTGGATAGAGCGCAACCAGAAAGAAGGGCGATAAAAAATGTTAGTGGGATGCGTTTCATGATTTCGGTACCGTAATAATAACTGCGCGTTGGTTGGATTGAAGAAGTTTGTTGGCTAGATCTTGAAGTGCCTTGGGGGTGACTTTCTTGTAGCGCCCCAAATCGCTGCTTAGATAGTCGGGGTTTTTCCGAAATAGATTGTATCGGTTCAATATATTCGCTCTAGTTCCGATGCGTTGAAGTCCTGATACAATTCGGGTTACCAGAAGGTTTCGTGCTTTTGTCACTTCCCGTTCTTTTACCATTTCTGCTTTTATTTCATCGATGACTTTTTGCAGTTCAGTTTCGAGTTTTTCAAGGGAAACACCGGGCCGTCCGGTAACGGAAATTGAAAAAATAGAACTAAGCGTCGATGATTCTTGGTGTGCTGATACATTTTGAGCAATTTGAAGGTCGTAGACGAGTCGTTGGTAGAGGCGGCTTGTTTTTCCGGCTCCCAGTATAAAGGCGAGCACGTCACAAGTGGCATCGTCTTGGGTGTAGATACTCGGGGATAGCCAGGCCATTTCTATTTTCGGTAATTGAACCGAATCTTCTAATTGAACTCTTCGCTCCTCGGTAAGTGGGGCAGTGGCAAGAGAGACAGGTTTGGGCTTATTGCGCCTGGGCAGGGTGGCAAAATACTGGTCCACCAACGCTTTGGCGTTGGTCGTATCGAAATCACCGGCAATAACCAACGTTGCGTTAGAGGGGGCGTAATAAAGGTCGTAAAAATCATAAACGTCTTGGAGGCTTGCGGCAGCAAGGTCTTTCATGGAGCCAATAACGTATCCGTGGTAAGGGTGTTCTTTCGGGAAGAGGGTCTGAACGACTTTTTCTGCGCTTGGTCCATAAGGAACGTTATCAATGCGTTGGCGCCGCTCGTTCATGACGACTTCGCGCTGATTGTCGAGCTTTTGCTGGGTGATGCTGTCTCGGAGAAAGCCCATTCGGTCACTTTCTAACCAAAGGGCGAGTTCCAATTGGTTCGCCGGCACCGTTTGAAAATAGTTCGTGCGATCGTAAGAGGTGGTTCCGTTGATGCTACTGGCTCCGATGGCTTCAAGGTGCTTGAAGTGCATATCATCCCCCACGTATTTTGAACCCTGAAACATGAGGTGTTCAAAGAGATGAGCAAACCCCGAACGGCCTGTTGGCTCATTGAGAGGCCCTGCATTGTACCAAATATTGATGGCAACAACGGGAAGGGATCCGTCGTGGGCTAAAATGACTTGGAGCCCATTGGTTTCGAGAACGTATTTTTCAAATG
>CAXGXL010000656.1:0-2789 GCA_964013555.1 uncultured bacterium | reverse complement strand
GCTCGTCCGGCCTTCTTATGTTCTCGGCGGACGAGCCATGTCGATTTGCTATACGAGTGACGAATTAAAGCAATTCGTGGGGGAAGCATTTGAGGCTTCGCCACACAACACGGTCTTGGTCGATAAGTTTCTCGAAGATGCTATCGAGGTGGATGTCGACGCACTCTCGGATGGTGAGTCCTGTGTGGTTGCTGGAATCATGCAGCATGTTGAAGAAGCAGGTGTGCATAGCGGCGACTCAAGTAGTGTTCTTCCTAGCTACAAACTTGACGACCAACAACTAGAGGAGATTCGAGATTGGACCCGGCGAATGGCCTCGGGGTTGGGTATTGTTGGTTTGATGAATACGCAATACGCCATAGCGGATGGGAAACTCTACGTTATTGAAGTTAATCCTCGAGCATCAAGGACCGTTCCGTATGTGTCCAAAGCAACTGGGGTGCCTCTTGCAAAAATTGCAACCAAACTTATGTTGGGTAAGAAGCTCGGCGAGCTGGGATTGAAGACGGATCTAGACGTACAATGTCATTTCGTTAAGGCTCCTGTTTTCCCTTTTATTAAATTTCCTGGCATTGATCCTCGTCTCTCGCCTGAGATGAAGTCTACCGGGGAGGTGATGGGGGTCTCAGATAATCTTGGAATAGCTTTTTATAAGGCTCAACTTTCCGCAGGGGTTAAACTTCCTAGTACCGGGACGGTTTTTGTTACGGTGAATAAAAGAGATCACCAGGATGTGGTTAAAACCGCGAAGCGATTCAGTGAAATGGGGTTCAAGTTGATGGCTACCAAGGGGACAGCAGCGGTCCTCAGAGACAATAACTTAGATGTTTCAGTAGCTCTCAAACGTAGCGAAGGGCGCCCGAATTGCGTTGATGCAATTAAGAATGGCGAAGTCTCATTGGTTATCAATACGACTCTTGGCGCCTCGGCGTTTCGAGATGGCTGGGCGATTCGAACCGCGGCAGTGCAGCATGATATCCCGTGCATAACAACTTTATCCGGGGCAGCGGCAGCGGCTGAGGCTATCTATCAATTATCTAAGAGCGCTGAGTTTGAGGTACGAAGTCTGCAAGAGATTCATGGTTAGTTTCTCTTGGTTTGCGGGTCGTTGCTTTTATGGGGCGACGGTTCCCGTGTAGAGATGGGCAGTTCCTAGGGTGAGTTTCTGCACTTGGATGTTTTTGAGCCCACACGACTCCATCAATTGAGCGAATTGGTCTGCAGGGGGAAACGCTTCAATCGATTTTTGTAGGTAGCGATACTCGGATGCGCCTGAAAGGAAAGCGCCTAGGTTTGGTACCACGTGATGAATATGAAAACGTGCGAATGGGGCTAGGAAACCGCTTTCGGGTTCGGAGAGTTCCAAGATAACCACGCGGCCACCGGGTCTCGTGGTTCGGGCCATCTCTGAGATTCCTTTACGTCGATCCGGGACATTCCGTATTCCAAAGCTGATACAGCTTGCAGCAAATCGATTGTCTTCAACCTGAAGTGCTTGAGCATCGCCGGTTTCAAGCCGGATGCGGTCACTTAACTGAGCCTGCTTAACTTTTTGGCGTCCTACTTGTAGCATTCCTTCTGAAGGATCAACTCCGAGCACCGAAACACCTTCTGCAAAAGCACAAATTGCTAAGGCGACATCTGCAGTTCCGGTGGCGAGGTCGAGAACTTGGTCTCCAGGTTTCAAGGTGCCCAACTGGCGAAGAAGCTTGGCACGCCACTTTTTGTCGAGGCCGAAACTTATCAACCGGTTCATTTTGTCGTATCGCTTTGCAATGCGATCAAACATGATGCCGCTTCCATCGGAATATGGCGTAGAGAGAGAACTAGAGTCAGTCATGGCATCTTCCTGCCAGTTTGAGCGGCCACGTCAAGGGGGATGGAGAAATAATCGCTCTGCGAATGACTTGAAGCCATTGCTTCTGTGTTTTCTTTTTTTCTTACGGTAAGGTAGACGTGTTTGCGTGACTGGTTCTTGGGGTTGGGGCGGTGTTGAGGAGTTAAATCGTCGTCTGGCGCGGCTATTTCGTAGAATTGTTTTTATATTCAGGCCGCTAACAAGAACTCTCTTATTTTTTCGTGGCTAAAAGACTATTTTGCTCGTGGTATTCGTTGGGCCTCTTTTGTGGTCCGCGGAAGGGAGGAGCAAAGACGGATGGCCGAAAAGAGAGCCTTTACCGGATGCTTTCTTGAGTGTTGAAGTAGCTTCGGTTAACGTTTTATCTAAAATGGGAAATACATTCGGACATTTTTTTCGCATTTCTACCTGGGGCGAATCTCACGGGGAGGCGGTAGGCGTCGTTATTGATGGTTGCCCGCCACGGGTGGAAATCTCGGTGGATGAAATCCAGGCTGACCTGAATCGCCGTCGGCCGGGGCAAAGTAGCATTTCTACCCAACGCAAAGAGCCTGACCAAGCTGAAATACTGAGCGGTGTATTCGACCAAATGAGCCTAGGTACACCGATTTCTATCATTGTTCGAAATAAGGATATGCGCGGCAAAGACTACACTCATATGAAGGATGTTTACCGTCCGTCGCATGCTGACTACACCTATGATGCGAAATACGGCATTCGCAATTGGAAAGGTGGCGGGCGAGCGAGTGCTCGTGAAACAATTGGGAGGGTGGCTGCGGGGGCGGTGGCAAAGGCGGTCTTAAAGAAACTATTTGGGGTTGAAGTTTTGGGCTGGGTTGATTCGGTGGGAACCATTCGTGCCGACATTGCCTCTGATGCAATAGTCCTAGAGGATGTAGAGGCCAATGCGGTTCGATGCCCCTGTACGGAC
>CAXGXL010000655.1:0-2791 GCA_964013555.1 uncultured bacterium | reverse complement strand
AGGCTTAACCTCGTCCCCGTAAGCAACCTGGTACCAACCAATTGGATATGGATGAAAAGGGAATTTTCGCTCAACCATTTTTTCAGCTCCTCATGTTTGTATGTCGTTGGTCTAAATACTAACCCGCAATGTCTAACGTTTCTCTTAGTTATTGTTCTCGTTCCACTTCGGCCATCCCCCTTAATAAGAGCTCAGCCGCCACCCGCATTTGATCCACAACCGCTTTGCGAGTATGCAACCCACTGCTCCAACCAACCAAAGCGGCAAACCACATATTTTGCAAAAGATAGGAAACCGTTTTTTCTAACTCACTAACTTCGCCCCCTTCCTCGATTACCGCTTCACCCCGCAAGGCTGCAGCAATCAATTGGGTTATACCGTGATGAAAATTCGCTACCTTTTGAGCCAATTCCGGATCGCCCGAGGAGACTGCTCTAATAACCGCTTTCGCCAAATTAGGTTTTTTCGTCATTCCTTTTGTCGCTGCGCTAAAAAAACCAGTGACCCGCTCCAACCGCGTCGCACCCTGGGGGGGTTTGCCTTCCATTCGCTTCCCTAAACGTTCCGCTTCCAATTCTAAGGCCGCAATCAACAAATCTTCCTTGGAGCGAAAACGCTTATAAAAGGTGCCTAGTGCAACACCAGCGTGGGCAGCTACATCTCGCATTCGAACAGCTTCGAAGCCCCCTTCTTCCGCCAGCTCGACTGCAGTCGCTACGATTCGCCGTGTTCTTTCTTCCATCTCTTCCATCACTATGTCCTTCGCGACGCTAATACGCCCTACTTCAACGTTCCAAGCTTCATCGTATCGCTGCGACGAATTCAATGAGCCTGTAGGTCACTCGCCGCTCCGATAATTCGGGTCAGCCAACAAAGCCCCGAGCTTTCCAAGGGTTTGGTTAGCTCCCCCCAATGTAAATTCAAGGTGCTTGGTCAGCAGCGTGTACCGATAAAGCGGATAATCACAATCGACGCCCATTCCACCGTGGATATGTTGAGCAGCCGCCGAAACTCGATGTCCCGTCTCAGCAGCCCAATATTTCGCAATCAGAATTTCTCGTCTACTCTCAAGCCCTTGAGACAGTCTCCACATAGCCTGTAAGTAGCTAACCCGGAGTGACTCCACATCGATGTACGCGTCGCCCGCACGCTGTGAAACTGCCTGAAATGCGCCCAGAGGCTGGCCAAATTGCTTTCGACTCGTCGCATACTCTGCCAACATACGCAACTGCTTCTTGGAGAGGCCCAATTGAATGGCACAGATCCCGACCATCATGTGATCCATTATCCGGTTTAGTATCGTTCGGCCCGACTCGGGCGTTCCCAAAATCTGGTTTTCGGGGACAATCGTATCTTCCAAACGAACTCTCGACATAGGCTGGCCAGTTGTCGTTCTCTGAGCTTCTAGAGAAAGCCCCTCGATCTTCGTATTCACCATAAAAAGAGCGAGTTCTGAATTTCCACAATCGGCCGCCAAAAGAATATACTCCGCCAAATTGCAATTGCCTACGCAGGTTTTCGTCCCACTTAGCACCCAACCAGCATCGGTTTTGGTAGCACGAGTTGCCGGCCGCATCGGATCTGGAGAATCTTCTTCGGCCAATGCCGTCGCCACGTGCAATTCACCAGATGCTATCTTTCGCAAAAATCTCTTTTTTTGCTCAGGCGTGCCATAAGTTGCAATAGACAGCCCGGCTCCTACGAGAGTATCAAGAATCGGAACCGGCGCTGCTACCCGCCCCTGTTCTTCCAGCAAAAGGCACAATTCAGCAAACCCCATCCCCCCACCACCGAACTCGACCGGAATTGCAACGCCCAATAACTCCGCGCCTTTAAGCGCATTCCATACCGGCCGATGGAGCCAATCGGAGGCTTCGTCCACGACTTTCAAACTCGCAGGAGTGACCTCGGACGCAAAAATCTGTTTAGCAAGGTCTCGAATACTATTTTGGTCTTCTGAGTACGAAAAATCCATTGCAACTACCCTTAACGTGACCGCGGCATCCGCAAACCCGCCATTGAAATAATATCCCGTTGAACTTCGTTGGTTCCACCACCAAAGGTCAGCACCAATAGGGCTCGATAAAAACGCTCCAGTTTCCCCTCTAAAAGGGAACCCGCTGAACCCTGTTTCAACGCCCCAGACTCCCGAAGAATCTCCATAAGTAATCGATAGCCCTCTACGAAGAACTCACTGCCAAAAACCTTCACAGCCGAAGCGTCCGCAGCCGTCAATCTGTCTTCTTGTATGCATTGCGTTTGCTGCCAATTGAATAGTTTCAGAACCTCCGTTTTACTATCAAGGTACGCAAGGTTTCTCTGAACCCAATACTGGTCGATCACGCGGGTTCCATCTGCAAATACCGTCGACAATGCCCAGCTTCTAACCTCCTCAATGAAACGTTGCATGGGCCCCACTGCCATTAAAGCTACTCGTTCATGATTCAGTTGAGTCGTTATGAGCTTCCAACCTCCATTTTCTTCACCCACTAGGTTCGTCACAGGAACCCGAACATTATCGTAATATACTGTCGCAGTTTGATTCTCCCCCATTGTCTCGATTGGTGTCTGGGAGAGTCCGGGCGCGTCAGCCGGCACGATAATTAAGGAAATGCCCTTGTGCTTGGGTGCATCAGGGTTGGTCCTGCAAGCCAACCACATGTAGTCCGCAAAATGCGCCAACGAAGAAAACACCTTCTGGCCACTAATTACATACTCATCGCCATCTCGAACGGCCGTGGTCTTTAAAGGAACTCGAGCAATCCAGTGTGCGTATGCGCCGCATTGTTCG
>CAXGXL010000654.1:0-2791 GCA_964013555.1 uncultured bacterium | reverse complement strand
GCTGGAATCATAGGGTAGACGTTATCCTCTTTGAGAACTTCCGCGTGAATCACGCACGGGCCCTCGTTGTAGTCCAAAGCCTCTTGCAGTTTTGAAGTCACTTCCGAGGTCGAACGAATATGAACACCTTTAGCTCCGTAAGATTCCGCTAAAGAGCAAAAATCCGGGTTGCCAACAAGATCGACCCCACTAAGGCGGTTTTCGTAAAAGAGCTCCTGCCACTGGCGCACCATGCCCAAGTATTTATTGTCAATCACCAATACCTTGACCGGCAATCTATGAATCACAGCCGTAGCGAGTTCGGCCAAAGTCATTTGAAATCCACCATCGCCCACGATAGCCACAACGCATGCGTCTGGTTTGGCAAACTGGGCCCCAATCGCAGCCGGAAACCCATAACCCATCGTTCCAGCTCCTCCTGACGACATCCAGTAGTCTGGATGATCCGTTTTATAGAACTGAGCCGCCCACATCTGATGCTGTCCAACATCCGTTGTCACAATCGCATTACCGCTAGTAAGTCGGTAGATCTCATCGATCACGTATTGAGCACGCAGGCCTCCTTCTTTTTCATAACAAAGTGGGAACTCCTTTTTCCAACGTTGAATGGTGGATACCCATTCGCTCGTGTCGCCAGGTTGAGTCAACTCGTCTAGGGCCTTCACAACCGCTTTGGCATCTCCCACAATGGATATATCTGGTTGAATCATCTTTCCCATCTCTGCGGGATCGATATCCACATGAATTTTCACCGCATCGGGGCAAAACTCCGATACTTTGCCTACAATCCTATCGTCCCACCTAGATCCAATAGACATAATGAGATCACAATCCACAACAGCTTTGTTGGCATATGCAGTGCCATGCATCCCCAGCATTCCGACACTCAGTTCGTGAGTTTCAGGAAACGCCCCTTTACCCAAGAGGGTATTTGTCACCGGTATTTTCATCCTCTCGGCAAATTCTCTGACTTCCCCACTGGCCCTGGAAATAAGTGCTCCATGCCCGACCAACAAAAGTGGCTTTTGGGCTTTAGACAAAGCTTGCGCCGCCTCTTCGAGCGAATTCTTCTCTAATCGACTAGGAACCGTATAACCCGACAACTCCATTTGAACCGTGTAGTTTGGAATGAATTCGGCTGCTGAAACGTTTTTTGGAACATCAATAAGAACCACTCCCGGCCGCCCCGATTCAGCCAGATAAATAGCTTCTTGTATTACCCGAGGGATCTCCGTTTCATCTCGCAGTAAATAAGAGTGCTTTACAATCGGCATAGTCAGGCCCAAAACATCCGCTTCCTGAAAGGCATCCAACCCCAAATTGCTGGTTATGGTTTGGCCTGTAATAACCACCATGGGAACAGAATCCATCTGAGCCGTTAGAATTCCGGTAATGGTGTTGGTAGCACCGGGACCTGAGGTCACGAGTACCACACCAGCTTTTCCGGTCGCCCGGGCATAACCATCCGCCATATGAGTTCCACCCTGTTCATGTCGACAAAGTACAAATTCAATCGGCGAATCCAATATGGCGTCAAAGATGGGAATCGCCGCCCCCCCCGGATACCCAAAGATACGGTCCACTCCCTGATGATGAAGGCACTCTACTAGAGCTCTAGCCCCAGTAACTGCGCCATCCTCCAAAGGGTCTAATTCCTGAGTAAGTGAAATTGCACTCATGTCGTCCACTCCTGATAGGGCAAATTCTCGAAGGTTGACTGCACCGAAGCTGGCTCTTCCAGCAACTCCGTTAGAGGATCCCAATACCCCCCTCGCAACGCATCCCGGGCGGTTGTTGAAATTGAACACGTAAAATGAAGACTCGGAGTAGAAACTCTACAAAGGTCCAGACTTACTGAGATAGGTAGCGTAGGTTGCTTTTGAATCAACGCTCCCAATTTCTCTAGATTCGAGCGAGAAGCGCTTACACAAACCAAGCCCAGGGCCACACAGTTCCCCATAAATATCTCGGCAAAGCTCTCGGCAATGATTGCTCGAAAACCCGCGCGGTACAAAGACTGAGGGGCATGTTCCCTTGAGGAACCACAACCAAAATTGCGCCCGGAAAGCAAAATAGAAGACCCCATAAACCTATCATCGTTAAGCGGGTGTTCACTCGGTTCGCCTGACTCATCAAATCGAGCATTATAAAAAGCGAAGTCACCTAGCCCCTCAAAAGTCAGACACTTCAGGTATTCGGCAGGGATTATCTGGTCTGTATCCAAGTCGTCCCCAGGAACAAACACCCCAGTTCCCTTCACGTCTCTAATCCTATTTGCATAAGAATTGGTCATTTGTTCTTCTCTTGCACTCCAAAAACCAATCGCGCGTCCGAAATTTCCCCTCGAATCGCCGCGGCGGCCACCATCACCGGACTCATCAACACCGTTCGCCCAGTCGAGCTGCCTTGGCGACCTTTGAAGTTGCGATTGCTAGAGGAAGCACAAAGTTCACGGCCCACAAGTTTGTCGGGATTCATGGCCAAGCACATCGAACACCCAGGCTCACGCCACTGAAAGCCTGCATCTGAAAAGATCTGGTCCAACCCCTCTTCTACAGCTTGGTTAGCGACCATGCGGGAACCGGGGACAATTAACGCTCTAATATTGTCTTGGACGTGATGTCCCTTCACCAACGCCGCAACCTCCCTAAGATCAGAGATGCGACTGTTCGTGCAACTACCAATGAAGGCTACTTGAATAGGAACACCGCTGATTGGCTGTCCATCCTCAAAGCCCATATAATCAAGAGCTTCGCGATGCAGACCTCGGTCCTCTTCTCGCAGCTCCGCT
>CAXGXL010000653.1:0-2802 GCA_964013555.1 uncultured bacterium | reverse complement strand
ATTTTGCAGAAGACCGGCCTCGCACCACAGAAGCCTTTCCCCACAAATACTCGTCTGCTTTGGTGTTGTCCGGTGCAATTATTTCCAACCAGCCGTCACCACGCTCAGCTACCTTAACCGGCAAGCTCCCATATAGCACCGATGTCTTAGCTTTGAAGTCTTTTCCGGCAATTCGTACCCGCTCACCAGGCTTTGCAAACCGAGGAGCGAACTTAGTAATCGCTGGTGTTGGTTTTTTCTGAGCACTTGGCGCTGGAGAACCACCACGCGTAGAACCATCACGCGAATAGCCTCCCGAAGAGCCGCCAGGTTTTCGCGCAATAACTAACTTTGTCGGAGCACGGGTCCTCTCTTCCTCGTTTTTTAACCAAATATACTTATCAAATTTCGTTCCCGCTGGGGCAACGATATCGACCCAATTGGGCCCTCGCTTGATAACCTTTAAAGGATTGCTTCCGTAAAAAAGGCGTGCCGTCGGTTCAAAATTAGCACCAGAAACCCTAACGCTCTGACCTTCTCTTGCTGCGGCCGGGGTTATTTTCCTGATCTTCGGTGGACCGAAAACAACTCCGCCACTCTTATCATCTCGTTTAGAACCAGGAACGAAACTTCTCTTACCGATTTCTAATTTGTTTTGTGAACGACCATTTCCATTTCGACCCCGCACCGACAAGTGCTTACTAAAACGGACTTTTCTGGAGATAACCACTGTGACCCAACCTGGTCCATAGTCAACGATTTCCAGAGCAGTACTGCCAAAAAAGACCCTCGATGTTGGGGTAAAATTCTCTACCTCAAGAGTGACAAAATCCCCCCGGTAAGCAATTTCAGGCTCAAACCCATTCACCTTCGGCGGCGGTAAGAGCACTTCAAATGGCTTTGGGTGCCGAATCGAAGTGAATCTGGACCGCTCAACGACAAAATTTGTAGGTCCAGGGGCGATTGCGTCAGGCAGAACAGCAACAATATGCCTCTTTGAAAGGCCTCGAATACGCAGGGGTTTAGAGCCGAGTAAAACTCGGTCACCTCTCGCGAAACCCTCTCCCTTTATATAGACCGTAGTTCCCGGTGAAGCCTCTCTGGGGTAAACCGTTTTGATTTTTGGAGGAGGTACCTCAAACTTTCCCACCCGCTCCAATTTTCTACCAAATTTGATATCTATGATACCGTTCCCGTATTTTTGAGGGACTCTAAAGCTATAAGCCTCTTTTTTCTTGTCTTTCCGATGCCACACTCTAACGCCGCCCACAAAAACGGTGACGAGTCCCTGCATTGGAACATTCGTTATGTAGACTTTTGTTCCTATCTCCCCCTTTTGGGGTGAAAAACGCGCGCTGCTTCTTGCAGGCGCTTGCTCTCTTTGGTTCTTTTTTGCCCCTTGGTCATTCTTGCGCGATGATTGTTTCCCGCTGCTTCTCCCTCGCTTGCGCTGTGCATCTGCCCCACTCAAAAAGGCGAATTGAATGGCAACCATCCCCGCAACGATGAGTGAAAATCTCGAAACTACAACGGTGAATTTGGTTAACACTTTCCGACACTTTCCAGCTTGACTGCGAACAAATTTTAAAGAGAGTACCCCACCGGTAGTGTAGCCCAATCTAAAGTAAAGAGAAAAGAGAAAGACCAATTAAATCAGCCCTTCTGCTGCCCCATTAGCCAGTCTCGCTAGTACTAGCTATCGATGAAAAAAAGGGATGAGGGCCTGATTTTAAAGGATTTTTGCCCCCGCCTGCGCCAGCCAACCCCTCACTGAAACTACTAAGCCCGTAAAAAGGACCTAATACGCAAGGCTCTTCTTGCGAAAACGCATCCGGGCATAATCGCTGAGCAACCTCCACCAAACAATGGCCCTCCAATTTTTTTCTTGACCTGCGGGGCAAGTCTCGTTTGACTGGAGCGACACCCATTTTGACTAAGGAAAAGGACTCATGTCGAATAGTTACATCACCCAATTATTGATCTCCGCTTTTTTGTTCTCCCTAGCCGTAGGATGTGTGCCACGAGCTCAATTTGACGTGGTAGTCGCCGATCTTGAAGCAAAAACTGCCGCGCTTGAAGCCTCTAACGCAAACCTAGAAGAATCTGCAGCCAACAACAAAGAACTGACTAGAGACAACGAGTCCCTCCAAGGGCAAAAACACAAACTCGAAGAAAAGCTGCAAGACAGCCGCTCGCGAGTTGAAAAACAAGCAGCTGCCCTCAAAAACCGCAAACACGATAATGACCGACTGCGTAAAGAGGTCGACGCTCTTAAAGAAGAAGACCGACTCTTTCGCGATAAACAACTTCAAAAAACAGGTGAGATTACCGACACCCTCGCAAAAATAACCGATAGCGTAGCTCAATTGCTAGGAGCCCTAACTCAAACCCAAAGTGCTGACCAAACTTATCAGACGGGTCAAACCGAGAAGACCGATAAAATCCTAGAGTCGCTAACAAGCTTCGCCGAAAAGCTAAGCTCCTTAGAGAAAAACACAGCCTCAGGCACTGAAGACGAATCGCAAAGCGAACAAGATGCCGCTTCAGCCCAAGCTCAACAAGCTGTTGCTTCCAACTCTGCTGGAGCCCCCCCCGCCGCGAAAAAAGCTGAACCCACCGACACAGCTGAAAAAAAGGAATAAACCAAGTTATTTTTTGAGCCCGGCGCAGAGGAGTCCTCGGTCCGCCCATCCCCTAACTCCCCGTCCTGATATAACGAGACTGCGCCGCAATGAACTTGCTTCCGCCCTTTGGGTTTTCGATCTGAGTGCAAATAAACGTCCAAAACGTTCATTTCGTGATTGACCTCAGGCTCTTTGCTTG
>CAXGXL010000652.1:0-2802 GCA_964013555.1 uncultured bacterium | reverse complement strand
TTGCCCACGCATCTTGCTAATTGGAGTGGGGTCCTGAGTTAAACTCTGAGCCGCGTAGCGGCCCAAGGCCACAATGACTTCTGGCTCAATCAACTTGATTTGGTCGCGCAAAAATGGCTCGCACTGCTCTACTTCACTCGGATGTGGATCTCGATTCCGCGGAGGGCGGCATTTGACAATATTAGTGATATAAACGTCTCCACGTTGTAGCCCCATAGCTACGATCATCTTGTCCAGAAGCTTCCCGGCTTGCCCCACAAAGGGTTCAGCCTGAAGATCTTCATCGCGACCGGGTCCCTCACCCACAAACATCAATCGTGCATCCGAATTGCCTACCCCGAAGACGATATTGCTGCGCCGCAAGTGTAAATCGCAACGCTGACAGGAGCCTATTTTGTGTATTACCGCGTCTAGAGGGGTTCCGGTTTCACTCATTCCACAAAGAGACTCTGGCTGCACCGAACGGAGTTGCGGCGGGGCTGCGGCTCTTCCTTCGGGCGATTCCCCTACGGATCTTTGACCAGCCACTACTAACGAAGGCTCTTCCCGGGGCACCTCTAACAAAGAATCATCAAACGCGAGAGATTCAAGTCCCAATTCCCCCTGGAACCTTAAAACTGAAGAAAACTCCAGCAATAACTCTTTAGTTGTACCATCTAGAGCCATCGTTAACTCCCTCGCAACACAAGCGCTTGAAGTTCATCGACGGATTTCCCAAATCTCCCCGACAAACCTGCCCATACTTCATCGACCAGCCGGCCATTGTGGGGGGATAGATACCGGTTTATTCCTAAAGCGTCCACTGACCGAAGCCATTGCAATGCCTCCGTCTCGATGTTCTCATGCTCTTGGAGCAACTGAGTCTGAAGTCGCCGCCATCGAAGAGCGGAAATACGCTTACGAATTCCACTAGCTTTAACTAGCAAGATCCACTTTATAGCGCAGTGGTATTCCCAAACTATCCTTAACCACAACGGCACCAAGCCCCCTGAATCGACGATCGCACAAACGCATTCGGCTCGAGCCTCTAATTGATCTGAACTCATTTCCTCCAGTTCCCTCAAGGCTCCTGGAAAATCAGTCGCAATCTTTCTCATCGCCTCTGCCCGAGCCTCTTTTTCTCGACCAACCAAAGAAAAAACACCAAGAGATTCATAGGATTCGCGCGCTCGCTTCAGAGCCGCCAACTCTCGATACTTGGTCTCGAGGGCCAAAAGAGTAGTTCGTGATAGTTGATAGTTCATAAACACCTGAAATAATAGTTAAATTTTACAGCTAAGGTCTACCTTTGGATTATAAATAAGTTAGAAATGGAGTCTTTCCCTCTACGGCAGCGTTAGTATATGATTCTTGAAATTGGGCTTATAAGTCCAGAGCTTTGCGCAATACCGCTTCACACCCGGCGGCCAAGCTCCGAACCACAGGTACAAGGTAATTAGGCAACGTGATTAGCACAATTGAAAAAGTCCTTTTCTTAAAGGGCGTGGATTTGTTCAGGAGCATTCCCGGGGAGGAACTCTCTCATATTGCACGAATCACAACCGAAGTTGAATTTGAGCCAACAAAACCGGTCGTTAGAGAGGGAGAGCCTGGCGATTCCATGTACCTAATCGTGGACGGCCAAGCGCAAGTTCATTCCGGCGATCGCCACTTTGCACAATTGGGGCCCAACGAATGCTTTGGAGAAATGGCTATTCTCGACGCCGAACCCCGATCCGCAACGGTCACCCCCATTACCGAGCTTCGGGTACTCCATATCACCCAATCCGACTTTTCCGACATTCTCATGGAAAAACCTGAAATCTCTCATGGGATCATAAAAACTCTAACTCAGAGACTTCGAGAGGCCAACAAGCGATGAAACTACCTGAAACTATTGAACTCTATTGGAATTCCTTACAAACTCAATGGTCTCGGGTAAAGCATAAGCTCGACCCCAACCATCCTAACACTATGCTCGAACTCTTTCGTCCCAATCTCCGCAATACACCAACCCCGGCCAAGCGATTCCTCGAGCCGATGATTGCAAGCATCAGCATAATCGCCCTCTTTCTCCTTAGCGCGTTGGCAGTGGGAAATTTCACAATGCTTCTGGCCTGTTCAGGACTTGCATATGCTCTTTTAACAGAGGTATTTGGCATCGAAATCGATCTCAATTTGCCGCCTGGCGTGCGATTTTGAGTTGTAGCTATAAGTAAAATTGAATTCCTATGACACAACGGCACGACCGGAAAATGAACAAATTGCCAGATACTATCTCCCCAAAAAAAGAGGAGCCCGAGCCCGCACCAAAGGACTCAACGAAAGCCGCTCCACCGCAGGAAGAACACAAGTCCCTTCTTGACAGAGTCTTCTCAAGGCTTTTCGCCTCCATTCACTACCCAGATGAAACCGTTGGACAACTTCGTGAGCTTTCAAAAACTCATACCCTCATTTATGTCTCCCGCATTCGTTCGGCCTGGCTTACTCTCTATCTTAATCATGTTTTCAAAACACTCGGCCTTCCCATGGCTACCTTTATTGGAAGTATCAGCCTGGGGTTATGGCGGCCACTGAGTCGATGCTGGGGGGCCTGGAGACGCAAGGCCTCACTTCCTCCGGGACAATGGGTTGAGTATTTCGGTGATAGGGAACCTACTCACAAAGAAATAGAAATCGCCAACACGACCTATCAGGGAAATTCCGTTTTTTTCGTTCTTACCCCTCCAAGAACGGTGGGGCGCAGTGTCCCCAAGCACAAAAACGATTTTATCCGGGCTCTCATAGCTGTTCAAAGAGTGTCCGAGAAGCCACTTTGTATCG
>CAXGXL010000651.1:0-2804 GCA_964013555.1 uncultured bacterium | reverse complement strand
TTGGTGTTCTTGTCTCCCACCACATCCTTGAGTTCAAAAAGGTCACTCATAAGGAATTTTTCAAGATCGGAGTCCCCCATCATGTAGAACAAAACTGTCCACGAATTACCCTGGACTTTTGAGTCCGCTACGTTATCGGCGCCCCCTGTACAGGAAGGTAGAATAATAGCTAACGCCCAAGAAAAAACGATGCATACGGTAGACCGAGTCAGCGAAGTAGTTAGGCTATTGAACATAAGGGCCTCCGTGGCAAGGGCGGTCGTTTATACACACTAATCGTCATGGTGTTTTTGAGTACATTAACGAGTCCTCGAAATGAGTTGGCTATTGCATATATCGGTCCGCGTTGAGTGGGGCTGGGGCGATACACATCACATGGCGCGATGTTCTTTTCCTACTTTAGGTTATCACGCGAGGAATTCAGAGTTCCAGTGCATTAGTAAATAGCAAGGGAAACCGAGGAGTTATGAACTACTCATCCTTATTGGTAACGCGGCTTAGGAGTAAAACCGAAAGATTCGCAAGGAATCAGTCTAGTTTTAGTGTGCGACAAAACCATTATTGGGGATGCTCAATGACGAAAGAAGGATTCTAATTGGAGGCGCAAGAGATACTCTTTGCTTGATGAAAAGGAGTTTAATTGCCGAAAATTTTCTCGCAGTCGGCTAGGACTTGGGCTGGGTGAGCTGCAGCGTCGTCAGAACTAAACGGATTGATATCGACGTATTCGAGAATCAACTTACCCTCTTCGTCTAAAAGCTTGGTAACGCGAGTAGGAATTCCAGGGACAAAGCTCTCGGCAGAGTAGTATTTCATCAGACTTGCGTTGTTGTCTTTCCAGATATCGAAGTCGTAATTTTCTTGTTCGGCCCAGGCTTGAAGGTTAGATGGTTCGCCGTTGCCTACCCCGACAATTTTTACCCCTAAGGCATCGAATTCACTTTGACGGTCGCGGTACCCGCAACCTTCGGCAGTTCAGCCAGGTGTGCTGGCCATGGGGAAAAACCACACGACGGTGGGTTGCCCGATTAGGTCATCCCTATTGCGTGGCTCGCCGTCGCGGTTGGTGGCTGAAAAGGTGGGGGCCTCCAGTGCACTTGGTGGGACGGTGCCGTAGAGGTCCAAGGATGCGAGATCAAGGGGCTCGGTGGTTTCGGTCTCGGCTTCGGTTTCGCTTCCGGTTTCCGTCGAAGTCTCGTTGCTATCTAAATCTGTGTTTGTACCTGCTGATGTAGTGTCCTCTGCGTCACTTTCCGGAGCAGTATTAGAGCTCGAGTTTTGCTCGGAGGGTTCAGTGGAGGAAGCCGGGAAGTTAGGGGTTGGGGATTCGGTCTCAGAGCTTCCACAGGCAGTGGTCACTAGCAAGCAGAGAAATATGCTGCATATTCTCAAAGTCATGGGGATCTCCATGGAAAAGTTCCCCTGAGACTTAGCTGCCGGAAATCAAGTCGTCAAGGGAGCCTTGAGGAGGGGAGTAATTTTGAGAAACGTGGCCCTAGAGTCTTAAGGGCTTGATATTCATAGGTATTATGGAGTGAGGGCCTTTTTTTTGAAAAAAAAATGCATTGAATTGGGTTTCGAGTGGTCACACCTTAACGAAGTTCCGAATCTTATTCAGGAGAATAACAATATGTTCGTATTCGAAAAGCCCCACAAAACCCTAAAACGTGCCAATCGAGGAGCTCAAGTCGTGACCGCTGGTCGCTGGCAATTTCAAGAACTCGCCGATGGGCAAGAGGTGATTAAAGCATCGGAAATAGATACCTCGGACCGGGCGTCACGGCCCAGAAGAACGCTCGCGAAATACTCAAAACAAGAGATTCACATTCGCATTTTCGCTGAGCGCTTGTTCAATAGCCTTGCTTTGGCCAGAAAAAAAGAACCAGGTCGGTCGTAAGCGTTAGCAGGACGGGGCGCTATTCCATCATTAGGGGAATTTCAAACCAGGCTACTCCACCGCGCTGATCACGGGCAACCATCCATAACCAGATCCTTCCGTCGCTTTCGGTGGGCTTTTCTTTGGGGGGCTCCCAGGTGGTGTCTAATGTCTTCGTGAATTTGGGCCACGTTATTTCCTCTTGGATATCACCATCGGTTGCAAACCAAGAGATAGAAAGTTCTTCAACCCGGTTGTTTATTTCCAATTTCTGTTCATCAAGATTCGTTTCAATAACTTGGTAGCGTTGTTGACTTTCAGCGGTTAGAATGGGTTTCAAACGGAATGGTTTTTTTGCCTCGACCGATAGGGGCAAACTCAATTCGCAATCGTTTTGGATAAGAGGACCGGTTAAATCACAAAAACTTGATGAGGCCAGGTCGTTTTCAGATTTCTGGATGGTAGAAAATTGAGGGTTTAAGTTGAGGGAGTTTTCTTCACTTCCGCTATTTTTGTATTCTATACAGTCGGTCGTCACTTCATCGCTGCAAAGAGGTAGGCCAAAGGCCCCTGCAAAGAATGCAGACTTTGCGGGGTCGGCGAGGTCGCTAATGCTAAGGGTTACGCGTTTTTGAGCCAAAAGGGTTTTATCATCATCGCTGACCGTGAGAAGGGCCGACGGCCACCAACCGGACGGCGTACCGAAAAGATTGTTCACACAGTGAAACAAGCCAAGATCTTGGGGAAATGTGACGTCAAAGGAGGGAATAGAATACCGAATTGTCGCAGGGTCCGACATGACGGGAACTAACGTCCCGCTGAGTTTTGTCTGGTAGAGCGTTTGTAACTCCGTGAGCAGGGCGTTCCAGCGCTCTTCGCTTATTGCCGTCGGGGCGGCGGGTGGTTCTGACGAGTTGCCTAAGACAAT
>CAXGXL010000650.1:0-2805 GCA_964013555.1 uncultured bacterium | reverse complement strand
TTCGTAAAAAGTATTTCGGTAAGTGGCGTAATAACGTCGTTCGGTATCACCCATGCCAAAACCTAGTACCGCTTGGGTGACGTCGGTGCCCCCCAGGTGTCTGTATAGGTTGGGGTATCCTTTTTGAGAGCTACCGATTCGGCTCGCGGTCAAAACTCGAGTGGCGCCACGCCGAAATGCTCGATCAATGAGCGAAGAGTATAGATCTGGAACAGTTCGGAATGATTTTTGGGTAAGTCCAGGAAGAGCAATATCGAATTCTCGAAAACCGTCGAACTTGAAATCCCAACTATGCTCCACCGCAAAGCCTAGAAGCTCTTCGTTTTTTCGAATGGGTAAGATTGAAAAGGGGGCGCAATAGGATGCACCAACGATCGGATTGTAGAGATTCTCTTTGATAGTGCGTCGTTTGAGGAGCCGCCGAATAGCTATGGCTGATTCTAATTCGTTGTCTGCAAGCCAGTCTTGAAGGGAATGAAAGTCCTCGATTCGGGGGTTTGAGATAACGTAATTGCTACGAGTGCGGTAGGGTAAGTTGGGATGAGCAAGTCCTAGAGAATAGGTCACGATGTCACTCTTGTCCCATTCAATGGCGATAGCGCCCCAGGACTCAAAAATCCGCTGAGCCCGCGATGAGATAGAAGCTGCTACGCTCCACCTAAAGTAGCGGGAGCCTTGTTCACAAAAGTGAGCGTGGGCACTTTGGGCAAAGAGCGCCCAATCGATCCGGGGTTGAGAGTGGATTGCCCAAGAGGAGCGAACCCAGTCCTGAGGGAACTTTGCGCCTTGGTCGAATACCCAAATAAGAGCTTTCTGAGGCGATTGGCCAAAAGCCGTCACGCGCAATGCGCCGTTTTGCTCCCAGCCCGAAATAAAGGGTTCAAGGTGCTTGGGAATTTGATTTCCCAAGAATAGGTCGTTTTGGATGCGATTGGAGAGTGAGATCCGTTCTTGGTGGTTAAGCGTCCACGCTTTCATTGGGGCCTACCGTGTTTAAAAAGAGAAATGGTACGAAGAAGCTTAAGGAGCTGCTATGGCTTATTGATTTCCGCCCGGGTGGTGGTTGCTTGCGGCATTGGGTGTTGCTTGGGCTTTCTCGATCATTAGCTGCCTAATGTCTTCAATGTTTTTAATAAGCAGGTCCACCGTGCTTTCACTGGCGGTTGTTGTTGTGCTTGGAACACCACCTGCGGGTTGCGCCTCGAGTCTCTGTAGCTGCTCGCGAAGGCTTTTAAGCATTGCGGTGGTTTCTTGGATTTGGTCGGTGACTTTTGATTGGTTGTATTGGGATTGCTCGGTTTGGGATATTTTCCCATCGTTATTACTATCGGCGGCTTCGGTCTTGTTGTCCATCTCGAAGCCTCGGTCTTCTAATTCGGCGGCTGCGGCTTTGGAGTCGTCACTGCCTTGGTCGACTTTGCCGTCATCCCCGTATGCTCGGTCCATTAGGTCTTGAGTTTCTTGGAGGTCTTTGAGTTGAGCTTCAGCTTGGGCAACTGCCTCACGAAGGTTTTGGATAGCATTGTCTCGTTCATTGGATTGCGCCTCAAGCATAATTCGCGATTCAAAATAACTGAGCTCGGGGCCATGAGTTGCAGGGAGGGCGGATGCTTGAACGAATTTTCTCGTGGATTCGGTTAGCATGTTATTGAGTTCTCCACTGCGCCCATCAGCGAGAGCTGCGAATTGGGCAGCTTTGACCATGGCGGAGAAGGCTTCTGGGTGCATTCGCCCTTCTTGTGAGAGTCTAACTAATTTTTCAGGCATTGGATTCATGTGGGCAGCTTGGAGCGTTCGGACCAGCGTCGGATTTTGAGCTAGATCGGCTTCGAAGGCTTGTCGAACTTCTGCAGAAGCATGTTCCGTTGCGAGATTGGGTTGGCTGGCGCGAGAGACTTCGGTGGTGGAATGAAGATTAATGACCTCTTTATTTTTTGGGGTAGCGGGTTCGCTAACTCCGGGAAGGTTTTTGATGGCTTCTGGAAGAGGTCGGGACTGAATGGTGGTCATTGCGATTCCTGCAAAAAAGGTTATTGAATACTATTGCCGCATCATAACAACGTATACGGCATTGATGCTTGAGAGGTATGGAACCGAACAACCAATATTGCGACTGCATGTGGCACTTGTCGCAGGGCATTGTTTGTGTGGTCCAACTTCTCGCACTCTTCCTACCCAACATCCCTTTGTTTTGGTTTAGTGAATAGGTTTGAATCATGGTTCTTTCGATCCAAATGGTATTCAGGAACACAATTTGGAGGGCGCTGCAAACAAATGTTCTGTCGTTTTACTTCAACTTGTTCTAACAGAGCTCCATAGCTCAAGCGGGTTTTCTCGTTTCATAGCCCTGAAAGTTGGCGACGAGCTAGCTTGATTGGTCTGCAATTTTGCACACCGGTCTAAGTGATAAAGGCCTCTCTCGACGAATGCTCTTATTTGGGTTTGGTCAGATTTTCTTATTAAAGCTCTTATTTTGTTTTCATTGGAGTCCTCTCAGGGCTCGAAACCCAAGTTGAAGTGGCTTGGGTATTTGGGCGATTCTCTGAGGCAAGGGGCTAGCGAGGTGTGGTTTAACTCAGCGGTTTTGTTGTAGCCCGGAGCGAAATGGAAGATTGGAAAGCGCCAAGACGTTCTGCAAAACCCAAATGGGGGATGAAGAAGACCTAACGTTATTTCGACACCGCCCCGATCATCGTAAAATATTTTTAGTGGAGTGCTTGTTTTTTTGGAAAGGTTAATGGTTTCAGTAGCTTATCACTTTTTTTGCCTTGTTTTTTCAGAAATCTCCTTGAGCACGACGTCTCG
>CAXGXL010000649.1:0-2807 GCA_964013555.1 uncultured bacterium | reverse complement strand
GCTCCCTTAGCAGAATACACCATGCCCTTATCGGCGGTAGAATCTCTTTTTTCAGACTCAATCAATACACTCCTTGACTCAGATTCGCCCCAAAGAGCCCAAACAGCTCGAGGGTATATCGAACAAGGAAGTACCGGCGACGTGGACTACATTTTGTGTAGAGATCCCAACGACCCACACGTTGCTCGCTGGGAACCTCGAGTCGAAGGAGAAGGAAAATCGAGAATTGCTCTTCGAGTCAAAGAAGCCAGACCGGCAACGTTAAGTGTTCCCCACGCTCTAAGTGAGACAAAAGTACTAGAGCAAAGCGTGAGGCTCTTTGAAAATCTAGGATTGCGAGCACTCGTTATCAGCGGTGCGCATCGGTGCGCCAATCTAACAACCAGCAATTGCTCTGGACAAACTATTCTCTGCGGCGAGCAAGGCCCCTATCGCTCCTCTGATATGGGCCACGTTGACGACACTATTTTTCAGTGGTTCCATGAAATTTTGCTCCAGCAGTTTCCAATGGACTCCGTTATTAGCTTGCACGAGCACGCTGGAGCAGGACTTCATTTATCCAATGGTACGCAACTTAGTACCAATCCGACCTCCCTGGTTGCCCGTTTGTCAAGTGCCCTCATCGACGATGCTCTTTTTGAGAGTACGAATATTTTACTCTGCAATGGTTTTGAAGATTCGCAACTTAGTACCGGTTTTTTGTGCGGAACAGACAATATCCAAGGTAGAATGGTGAATTTTTCGGATGCTCCGTGCTCCACGAGTGCTACAGTAGCATCAGAGCAATTTATCCACCTCACCCAATCAGCTGAGGTTCTCTCCAACGATCAAGATAAAATCGAACTAGCCTTATCATCTGTGCTAGATATCGTATCGGTAGTCCTGGATTAACCCCATAATTCCTCTATACTATGACTCGACACAATGACCTTTACCGCACGCTCGTGCAGTGGGGCATTGCCAACTATGCACTTAGATGGAAGTAAGTGGCCAAGTAAGAAAATGCACAAAGAAAGACAAAAAACGCCATTTTGGGCGACCTGCTTTTTTTGCACGGCCCTTTCAATCGTTGGGTGCAAAGAAACTCTGACCGAAGCAGACCTTCCACAAGAGAGTGAACTCTGCCAGAACACCTTCGAACCCCACCGAGCCCCTTCCGCGGGTACCAGCTCGCACGGCGGACACGGTGGACACGATGGACATCCCGCCACTGAAACCCAAGAGAAATTAGGCCTGCCAGAGCTTCTTTCAGAAACAGGCCTTTACACCGATATTCAAAGCAAAAAAGTTCACGAAGCAATGCTTGAATACAAACCAAGATTTCAACTTTGGTCCGACGGAGCTGAAAAACAAAGGTGGGTGTATCTCCCGGAATGCGGTTCAATCGACACGTCCGATATCAATGATTGGAAACTACCAGTGGGTGCCCGTTTATTTAAGGAGTTTTCCTTGGATAATAAACGCCTCGAAACTCGGTTGGTCGAACGGGTAGGGACAGGCCCTTATGATTTTCTCTTTGCGTCCTACCTTTGGAACGAAGGCGAAACCGAGGCCATCAAAGTAAGCGAGGAGGGTCTTGAAAACGTTCACGGTACCCAGCATGACATCCCCAGCGAAGCCAATTGTCGGCGATGCCACGGCTCCCACTCGAAAGGCGGGGGACTTCCCTCGCGGGCCTTGGGCTTTTCAGCACTTCAATTGGCGCACGAAAACACTCCCTTGACCCTAGATATGCTAGTGGAACGCAATCAACTAACCCATACTCCGATAAAAATGCCTTCCATTCCAGGCGATACCCTAACCCAAAATGCTCTAGGCTACCTTCATGCCAATTGTGGTAATTGTCACAACCCCTCCAAAGACAATATTGCGCATCTCAACTTGAACCTTTGGCTGGAAACAAACCACGCAACCCTTGAAGAAACGGGGGCATATAAAACGGCCGTCGGCATAGACAATGAAGTCTTTAACGACCAGCATGTCGAAAAACGCATTGTGAAAGGCAAACCCAATACAAGTTCGGTTTTCTATCGCATGCACCAGCGAGGCAATAGGGGGCAAATGCCGCCCATTGGAAGCGAAATCATGGATGTCGATGGAGCAAACCTTGTAAAGACCTGGATTGAGGAGCTCCAAGAATGAAGTTCCTCGGTTGTCTTCTTTTGATTCTAATAACGCCGAATTGTACCTCAGAATCGGATAGCTCTAAGACCAATCCCGCAGGGCATGACCACCACCATCATCATCATCACGGTGACCATTCTCCCTCCACACAACCGGTCGCCTTTGAAATAACGGGCGTCGTGGTGGATACATCAGAACAGCCGGTTGGAGAAGCCATGGTGTTGCAAGGGGGGCGCCCCGAAACCACCGTTCTTACCCAAGAAGATGGCACCTTTACGATGATGTTTGAGCCCCCCTCCCAGGGAATGTCCTCTATTGTAGCAGCCAAAGCTGGGTATCGAGCCTCCGGCAATGACAACGTAACCCAAGACCAACCCATCAAAATCAAAATTCAACGAATCGAGGGACCGGACAACGAAGAGTATATTTATCAAGATCCGGGAGATGGCATCGATGATATGAAAGAAGATTGTACCCATTGCCACAAATCGTTTGTGAGCCAATTTCTCTCTTCGAAACACGCAAGCGCTACCAAAGGTCCTCTCTTGCAAGATCTCTATGCCGGTGTGAGTCGAGCCTACACCAACCAAGCCGATTGCTTGAGTGCCGGGGGACAATGGCGAGAAGGCAAAGAGCCAGGCACCAACGGCAGCGCGCTCATGAAGTGCTATTTGGGCGGCGGG
>CAXGXL010000648.1:0-2812 GCA_964013555.1 uncultured bacterium | reverse complement strand
TCCAGTGAGGTCTAAATCCAAACAAACTTGGTCATTCGCTTCGCTCACCTTAAACCGAGGCGAAAACCTCAAAGCAATCTGCCTCAAGGATTCAATCGCAGACTCTTCTAAGCGGGGTTGTCTAGGCACTATCTGCAGTTCAGGACAACGAGTTCGAGCTTGAGCAACCGTCCCTCCTGCCGAGACACCTCCCTTAAGCGCCTCTTGCGAGAGAGCAATAATCCGTGCTGTCTCATCTAAATCAGCCCCCTCAACAACTCCAAACGCCGCGCCATTCAAATCAAGGTAAAACCTCACCAAAGATTGCAAAGAGAACGAATTGAATAAGAGAGCGGCTTTCACCTATACAAACCGCTCAGCAGGAACCGTAAAAGAAATCTTTTGCCCTGATAGCCCATTACGTTGATACCGAACTTCGCAAATATAGAGCCGCCTAGACGGAGATAGACTACGGGGCATACGGGTTTTACATAAAATCGCCCACTCTCCCCCTACAAAACCTTGCCTTAAACCAGTTAGAGCTAAACAAGAAATAGAGGTTCCCCGAAGAGCTCTCCTTAACCTCATCCACCGAGAGCCACCGTTCGAAACAATACGGTCTCCAACTAAATCAAAAACAATCAAACGAAAAGCATGGCTACAAATAATTTCTTCTGCAGCTTGAAAGGCCTGGCGCTCAAAATGGGAATCCGGCAATCGAAGCCAAATAAAACGGTCTAAAGCAACTCCCGCCCCCTCGACACTCAAGGGGTCCAACGAATCATTCAGGTCAATCCAGGCAACAAGATCTCCTTGCTGAGTAACACAAGCTGCCGCATGCAACGCTAAAGACATCCGCCCCGCAGAAGACTCCCCTTTCATTTCAACGAGTTTCCCCAAGGGCAATCCACCGTTCAATAATTGGTCAATCTCGGAGAGTCCTGTCGGCTGAAATTCCCGCTTTCCCCCAGTGGTAAATAGCCCCGGTTCCAAAGAAGAGCCAGACTCCACAAACCGACCTAACCCATTGTTAAGTTTCACCTTTAAGGTATCAATAATCGAAGCCCCAGGTTCTTCAAGGCCTAATTCACCGGATTCAGCACGTTCCCACATCACCCCCTTGTACACTGAACGCATGTTTAGTGTCAAATAGGATTGCAATCTGGCGATAAAGTAGCCACAACTAGCGCTTTGTTGAGGTACCCTAAGAGGAGTAATCGTGAACCTTTCCGGCAAAACCATAGCTGTTACCGGTGTTACCGGCTTTCTTGGGACCTATATCGCCCTCGAACTGCTCAAACGCGGTGCAAAAGTTCGCGGTGTCGTCCGAACTCCCCAAAAAGGTGCCTGGCTTGAAGCCAAAGGGGTATCACTAAAAAAAGCCGACCTTATGGACCCGAATGCTCTTTGCGAAGCATTTAAAGGAGCAGACGCCATTGTCTCCAATGCTGCTCTATTCACCATGAAACAGGCTTCTTGGAACGATTTCTATTTCCCCAACAAACTCGGGACCGAGAATGTTTTCAATGCCGCACAAAACGCCGCAGTACGGCGCCTTGTTCAAGTCTCCAGCGTAGCGGTATATCGCAGCCGCTTACCGAATAACATACCAGAAAGCACCCCCCGCCTAACCGAGCTTCAGCGCGGAAAATACTGGAACTACGCCATCACAAAATCACTCAGTGAAGGAATCGCCTGGGACTTAGCAGCCAAATATCGTCAACAACTCACTGTTGTCCGCCCAGGGCCCATCTACGGACAACGGGACAAGAATATCACTCCCTTCATCACGAAGGTATTTCGATGGCCCTTCGTCCCTGCCCCAACCATAGGATTTCCAGCAGTTCATGCTGGCGACGTCGCCAAAGGAATCGCCCAAGCTCTGGAGACAGATACTAGTATAGGAAAGGCCTACAATCTCACCGGCCCTGCCGAACCTGTCCTTAAATTATTGCGGCTATGGAAAGAAGTCAGCGGCAGTGGTCCCTTACTCTGCCCACTACCATTACCCATAAGAGTCAGTTACGATACTAGCGCAGCCCAAATCGATCTGGGCTTCCAAACCAGGAGTCTTCGCGAAGGAATTTACGAAACCTTCTCCAAGAGCATTCCCTAATACTTCAAAGCTCCCACTTTAGGTCAGCTGGTTCCCCCTCAGAACACACCACCGACAACTCTCCTCGAGAGACCATGCTCGGCACGCCTTCTCGCAAACGTTGTAAGAGATCCTTACGGCCACTCTCTTTTCCTAAAAGACCCACCCACCTGTCTCTTCCCGAGTTCTTAGCAGCATAAAGGGCCTCATCAGCCACAGCTACGACATCTTCCCACCCCATCTCTTCAGCCGCCGACACAAGGGGGTAACACGCAAAACCAACCGAGCATGTTAATTCCAAAGTCGTGTTGTTAGAGCCAATCACAAATCGGTATTCCCTAAAGGCTGAGATAATTCGGTTTGCCAATACGTGCGAAGATTCTCGGCTAGTTCGAGGAACCACCATCAAGAATTCCTCGCCCCCCCATCGAACCACCTTATCGTATTCCCGACACACACCGTTAAGAATTTCCGCAGTCTGCACCAAGACTCGATCGCCTGCTCCATGACCATAGGTATCGTTGACGGTCTTAAAATGGTCAATATCAACCATAACAAAGACGATATCCCTATTTTTCTCTTGAACTCCGCCCGCTTTTTCAGAAAAGTGTTGTCGATTCGAATAGGCCAATTCCCCGTCTATGTACTCAAGTAAATATCGTCGATTCCTAAGTCCCGTCAGGGGATCTCGAGTACTAAGCTCCTTCAAACGTTGATTGACATCCTCCAACTCCTCAG
>CAXGXL010000647.1:0-2818 GCA_964013555.1 uncultured bacterium | reverse complement strand
CGTCCTTCGTTTCGCTCGGCCTGGGCTCTTGGTATTCTAGGATAATAACCGCTTCGGATTTTCGGGTAATCTCATTAACAAAGTGGCTACCGCAGGCATCAAAAAAATCAGGCAACCGAAATGTGCCCAAGAGATCTTTTGTAACCAGGAGCAATTTAGGCTCCGTACTAATAACCACTTCCTTACTAGAATACACCACGACGAAGTTTCGGCTCCCCGCCGGACTCGCCTGAAGGCTCGACGACCACAGGACCCCAAGCCCAAACAAAGCAGTCGCTATCATTACGACGCTTTTAGAACGTCGGTCTTTCGTCATTTTTTGTTCTCTGCAAAACCCATCATCGTGATTTCAAATTCTAACGCCATTTCTATTTGAAGCTCAAAAGCCAATTGACCTCACACTTACAAACCCAATGGAGGAACCCTCCCTAATGCTCTACATTACTTTGAAATAAAGGAGCTGATTAGTTCAGACAAACAAGCAAATTCAAAGAGCTTCCCCTTCCAATTCTCTCAATCTATCTTCCAACTCCCTAAATCTATTCAAAAACTCGCGCCATTCCTCTACCGAAGGTCCCATTCGCTCCAATTGGCGTTCTTTTTTCTCACGATTTTTATGCCGTCTAGATTTCGGATGAGCAGGCTTCTCGTTAGGGCCACGGCTTTTAAAACGCTCCTCCCAAGAATAGAAATCCAAAAAAGGCCACGGCCGATGAAACGACGGCCTTGATCCCATCAATGCATCTGCACTTAGCTCTAATTCCTTTTTATTGCGTATCAACTTTAATTTGGCGTTCGGTGTGTCCGGGAGTTTCCATAGAATTGATAGCACGTCGGTAATTCTCTCAAAGGGCTGCCCTGCACAAGAGAGAATCACATCACCCACCTGAAGTCCCGCTCGTGAAGCTTCACTTTGGGGTTGTACATCAGCCACCAAAAGCCCCTTGTCGACTGGCGCCCCGAAAAATACCCTAAGCTTGGGTGTCAACCCCATCAGTGAAAGTCCGGTCGCGCGGCCTGAATTCGGATTAAAAACAGAATGAGAGCCCAGCGGCATTTCTCCGGTGGATGCCGCAACAACCTCGCTGAGCATAAAACAAATAGCGAAAACCCAAAAAAAACCAGAAACTTTACTTAGCAATCGTTCTCTCATATTCACAGTATTGTACATGTGCTCAAATATTGTCTACGGTTTTTTCGGAGCCCGTTTTGACCAAACAATAAGAAAGGAAGCAAAGCACTATGAAGACCATTGAACTGCCAAAGCAAATCAGCGTTTTAGTTATTCTAACCCTCTTTTGCTTAGCCTCGGTAAGCTGTACTCAAAGCAATAAAGACACTGCCCCATCTAAAAGCGCACCGACAACGGCTCCCAATGCACAAAGCGAGGAAGCTGCATCTCCACGGCCCAAAACAGGCCCGCAAATCTTCGAAATTAAACTGGGAAAAAACGGGTTTGAACCAGCACAAGTCCATGCAGTTACGAGAAGCGCCGTCAAATTGAATTTCACACGAACCGCTGAGCTCGAATGTGGCGAAACGGTCTTTATAGAGTCGATGCACACGCAAAAAACCATTCCTCTCAATTCAAGTGAATCGGTGATTTTTGTTCCTGAGCTTCCCATGAAGGTAGAATTTACCTGTGGTAATAAGGACCAAAAAGGATTCTTTAACGGCTTTGTTGTTGTTAAAGAAGCTCCTGAACAACTCAATAGAGTTCAATAAACTAAGAAATACCCACGGACCCACGGTACTTTGTGCCTAGCTATTTTCAGGTGGAATTTTCTAGAGATTTCGCCTGGAAAAGACCAGCAGCTTTGGGTCAATGACACCCCATCATTTGAACCCCAAGATCTCCTCAACTACCCCTCTATAAATAACTCATTTTCAAGTAGTTTTGCCAATTTCACTTTCTGCCCCTTCGAACCAACCGACCGGAATATCAACTTTATCTTGCACTGAACCTTCACTTTATATGAAAATGTTATTTGCTGCAGTACTTGTCTTATTTTTATTAGACAAAGAGGTGACCCCAAATGCGGAACCGAATGTTAAATAAAGCGAAATTTATCTCTAGGTTTGTGCCCCTACTGGGATTTGTCACGCTGACTATTTTGATGGCCAGCTCAATGGTAAACTCTGTGGTCATTAGAGATAGACGAGTGATGGATACATCCATTACTCCAGCCCTTGGGAGAGGGTATTCCATTGCCACCAACACCTACCAATCCACCTGCCTAGCCGCCGGTACAACCGATGGTGATGCTCCGGCTGGTGGTGTAATTACGACCGAGCCATCCTTTGATTTTGACTTTGACTTCCATGAAATCAACACAAAGAACACAGATACGGATTTTGCAGGCAAGGGCGAAAAAGATGCTAAGACTGTTAACAAGAGTGATTTCACTTCCACACCGAGCGAAGGAGCAGCTCCGAGCATTCTAGACACGAGGGGAGACGATTGGATCAATAGTATTGTCCAAAAGGACACTACTGTAGAAAAAAACAGTATGGCAGTTGTTATAACGGTTGATACTTACTACGCATCGGTTGATGAAGGCGCATCCGCCTTGTCTGCGCCAGCTAAGCTTCTTCTACAAAACAAAGATTACCCAGGTTTTTTTGCAGCATGCGGCGCTAATTATGTGCGTGGAATAACCCGGCAATCCAAATTTATCGGCGTGGTTCAATGGAACGCAACAAATCCCGAAGCAAAAGGACCAAAATCGGACGCGGTAAAAGAAGCAGAAGATGCGCAAGCGGTAGAGGACATAGCAGATGCAGGTGCAGCCAGAGATGTAAAGCGGCTTTCGCTTCA
>CAXGXL010000646.1:0-2819 GCA_964013555.1 uncultured bacterium | reverse complement strand
GTGCACGGGAGTGTTTTGAAGGCTCTCGGTGACGTTCAAAATAAAGCTCGTGTTTTCACCGGTGAAATCGTCGGTAAGGACAACGGTGCTTGAGCCCGGCTGGGTAACTTTTAGGGTGCCGTCAAGCCAGAATACACCAGGTAGTGAAGTGGCCAATGTAAAGTGTCCGCTGCCTCCCAAAACGTCGAGTCGGTGGCTTTGGCCTACGGGAACCACTAAGTGTGGCGTGGCAGGAAAAAGGGTGGCTCCAGCAACTGCTGTTAATTGCGCAATGGACTCTTCATATGTATTTACATCCGTTACCAAAACCAGGTCGGTTCCCAATTGACTGCCGGCGGTGTAGGTTCCCGCTTCAGAGAGCGTGGCTCCTGTGTTATTTTCGAACATGGAATAAGTGAAACTACCTGACCCCTCGAACGACCGAAATTGAACGGTTACTCCCGGGTTAAGTCTGGTCTGGATGGGACGAACTTCCATTGGAGTGACCACCGCAATAGCAATCGTGGTTTCGCCGTAGCACTCGGTATCGGTAACCCTGATGGTATCGGTAACTGAGGATACTTCACCTGATAAATAAGAGCCGGTTAATTCGTTGACAAGTCCACCCGATTGATTATCTGCAAATTCGAAGACATAGGAACCTGAACCTCCAGTGACTCTTATTGGGGTGAGCTCCCAGGGAAGGACGTGAGTTCGATCAGCCTCTGCTCTGATTGGAGGTTCGCAATCTTCGATTCCTGGATCGGTTGGTTCGGGTTCGTTGCCTGAAGGGGGATCGGAGTTCGTGCAATCGCAAGACTCATACCCGCTTCCATCACTGGAGCATATTTGAACTCCATAATAGTCATTTTCGCAATAACATTGCAGCGTAACGCCAGGAACGCAGACTGATTCTATTGGCGGTACCAATACTTCTGGATCGGTAAAACATCCCGCGTTGCCGCTGAATGTGTAGATAATTAGCAATCCGTAGCAAATTGACCTTGCGAAATGATGCAGTGAAGGCAACAATGGCTGCGGACGCGGGGGAATTCGTAGTGGTAAGATACTCATGGCAAACTCCAGGGGTTCTAGAGTGCAACCATAAGGCAGCGTGCGTCGAGGAAAAAAGAATGAAAAATTGTTCTTTGTGGGCCATTTTTGCGTTCTCTATCTTCGTAAGTGTCCTGGGATGCGAGGAATCCGAGATTTCGGTGGCTGCGATGGAGCCGACTTCAACCCCGAAGGAACCGGCGGTTATTCCGGTGGCACCTAATTCTGAGTCATTGTGGGCCGAAATATTGGATGAACGGCCGGTCTCTAACGTCCTTTCGGGGTCAGGCACCCCTAGTTTTTATAAGTTGGTGACGGGCGAGGCATTTGTATTGAACGCCGGTGGTTCTCTAGCCCTTCAAGTGGCGGATGAAATGGGGAGCGAGATGTTTTCGGCGATGGCATTAGCTCCCGGAGGAGAAGTCCTTCTTGCGGGTGCTAAGGGCGTGTTTGTTGTTGATGATATGCTGGTGCCATCTCCTCTTAATGAGAAACTTGGTGAAGTAGCCGTTACGGATATGCTTTTGGCTAAAGATAGTCAGCGAACCTGGTTGTGGTTGGCAACAACCAACGGAATTTTTCGTTGGTCCGAAGGGCTCTTAGAGCAAGTGGTGGTGAGTCGATTTTCAACGGAGTCAGCGAGGTTGGCGTGGGGGCCACCTGTGCGCCACGGTCCAGGGTTATGGATCGTGGCTGGCGGCGATTTTTATGCTTTGGATTCGACCACCTCCGGGTGGAGGGCATGGGAGGGATTTCGGGAGTGCAGTCCGCTGGATGTGGGAGTTAACAGCGAGAATGGAGTTTGGCTACAATGCCAGAAATCGTTGCGTTATCGCAAAGCTGATGGAAGTTGGCATGAGGTCTTGATGGATAGCCCGGTCGTCGCTCTTTATACTCACCCTCAGTCGCGTAGCAGTTGGCTCGTAACCGAAGACAATCGCATCTGGCATGCCCACGATGACCAACTTTGGCCAGTAGAATTGGAGTTACCTACCGGTGGAATGGCGGTGGAGGCGAATGGCAGCCTTCTAATGGGGACAGCCAATGGTTTGGTTCGAGTGAGCCCTGGTCGAGGGATTTTATTAGAGAATATGCCCGCTAAGGGGACTTTGGTCGATGACCGTACGATCACGCTCCAATTGGAAGGGGGCCAAGCGATTTCTGAGATTAGGGTAACCTTAGATGGGGAAGCGATCGCGCTGGGGGGAGATAGAAGAGAATTTAGTTTGGATGGTCCGCAATTGATGGAGGGAAACCACCTTCTGGAAATCAGTGTTGCGTATTCGGACACGGAACAAATTTCACGATCTTTGGCCCATTTTCGGGTGCTGCACCCATCGTGGCAACGAGACATCCAACCCATTTCAGCCCGTTATTGCGAGAGGTGTCATGGTTCTGAAGCTGCCGTTTCGCTTAAGTTGGATACACACGAAGATTGGAGTGCCCATTTCTCCGATATTTTGGACGCTCTAGAGGGGCAACTGATGCCCCCAGGAGTAACACTAGATCAAGAAAAAATTGGTTTAATAAGGTATTGGAATGAAGCTTCGCAGCCGCAATAGGTTTGGTTTGTTTTCGTTGGGGGTCGTGCTGGTCATTCCGGCTATGGTTTCCTCCAGCCCGGTTCTCAATTCGGATGAAATTTGTCAGTCGACAGAGCCGATGCAAGATAAGTATCGGTACTTACGAAGCATGAGTTTAGATTTGATCGGTTCGCCGCCGACGATGGCTCAATACAATGCTCTCGATTCTTTGGACGATGTTCCTGAGAGTTGGATTGACGGCAT
>CAXGXL010000645.1:0-2821 GCA_964013555.1 uncultured bacterium | reverse complement strand
CAAATTAGGGGCGCATTCGAAATGATTGCAGCCGTTAAACAAACCGATGCCAAACTCGTATTTGCAGGACCACTCGAAAAAGCAATTGAGACCGAACTCCGCAATGCCCAATCCAATAACGAAGTCGAGCTCCGGGGTTTTCTAGATCGCCCGAGTGTTGCCCAATGCTTTGCGGAATCCATGGTGGGCCTCTGTGTTCTTTGGCCAACCAAGAGCTATACGGCCTCAATTCCTATCAAGATTCTTGAATACATGGCCGCCGGGCTCCCAGTCATCGCGTCAGACTTTCCCAGTTGGCGCGAGTTGGTCGGCAATTCTAAGGCGGTCTTATTTGTCGACCCTAAAAAACCAGCGCAGATCGCTGAAGCTATTCAGTATTTAGTCGACCACCCCGAAGAGGCCGAAGCCATGGGCCGCACAGGACAAGACCTTGTGCGCAAAGAGTACAACTGGCAAGCAGAAGAACGCACTCTCATCGCTCTCTATGAGAGGCTACTCAAATGAAAATACTCACTATCGTAGGCGCTAGGCCCCAGTTCATTAAAGCGGCAGTGGTCTCGCGTGCTATCGCCAAACACAACGCGAGTAACCTACCAAAAATCGACGAGCGCATTCTCCACACCGGGCAACATTACGACGAAGGTATGAGTGAGGTCTTCTTCACAGAGCTCGCAATTCCCAAACCGGCTCTCAACCTAGGGGTTGGCTCCGGTAGTCATGGTCAACAAACAGCGGCGATGCTTAAGGGAATCGAGGAACAAATACATCAGTGGAGTCCCGACTGGGTTTTGCTTTATGGAGACACGAACTCTACCCTAGCCGGTGCTTTGGCCGCCAGCAAGCTCCATGTTCCCATAGCTCATGTAGAGGCCGGTCTGCGTAGCTTTAATATGCGAATGCCGGAAGAGATAAATAGAGTTCTCACCGATCGAATCGCAACCCGACTTTATTGCCCAACCGAAATCGCAGCGAAGCAATTGCGCCAAGAGGGCTACCCCGACGAAGCCATCCACCAAGTCGGTGATGTCATGTATGACGCCGCTCTATTTTATGGTTCTTTAGCCGAACAAGATCCTTGGAGCCGGAAAGAGTCTGCAGCCCCTGAGGTGCCGTTTATCTTAGCTACCATTCATCGAGCCGAAAACACCGACAACACTTTGCGACTTGCAGCAATCGTCGATGGTCTCTGCCTCCTTTCGCAAGAGCATACCATCGTTCTGCCACTGCACCCCCGCACTAAAGCGGCACTTGAAACGTACGGTCAACTAAAACTGCTCCAGAACTTAGAGAACCTTGAGCTCATCGAACCTGTGGGATTCCTCGAAATGATTCAATTGGAACGCCAAGCCAAAGCAATCTTAACCGATTCAGGTGGTATCCAAAAGGAAGCCTATTTTCATCGCACCCCATGCGTCACACTCCGTGAAGAAACAGAGTGGAGGGAAACCATTGAAATGGGTTGGAATCGGTTGGTCAAACCCCTGAGCGCCGCAGCCATCGTCCAGAGCGTAAAAGACGCTCTCGAGTCCACTCCTCCTTCTGGCTGCTTCCCCTACGGTAACGGTCAAGCCGGTGAAGCAATCGTAGCGAATCTCATAAAGTAAGCGAGCCTCAACGGCCTCCAGAAGTCGTCTCTCCCATCAGGGCAAGCGTACTTGCAAGCCGTCCCTAACCAACAAAAAACACTCATTTTTAGGCACTTAGTTCATCCCACCGCTTGATAGGACAAATAATTCCCCCCTTGCATCGATTTGGCTACCCAAATCCAAGGGAATGCCCTATGGTTCCTCTGCCCTTAACCTCAACTACTACGTCAGGACAAAAAGCAAATGCGAAGACAATGTGTTTGGCTTATTTTCTCGGTAGCATTATTTGGCTCGACCTACCTTAGCGGGTGTGGCACTCCAGCCGATGTCGTTATCGAGTTGACTCAAGACCAAGACGGCGATGGACTCGATGATGCTCGAGAAAATGAATTAGGTACAAAGCCGGACTCGAAAGACACCGATGGGGATGGCTTCTTCGACGGTGCAGAAGTCGAGAGTTTTACGGATCCAACGGATTCAAGTGATCACCCGTACGAGGGGGGCTGGCCCATCGGTTCTTGCAGAAACGACCTTAGCGCCACCGGAAATCAAGTTGGGCAAGTTACCGACAATTTTGCATTGCCAAATCAGCACGGTGAAATCCTAAAATTACACGATTTTTGTGACAAAGTGGTGCTCTTGGTCGGGGCGGCATTTTGGTGAGGCAGCTGCCTCGCAGAGGCTCCTGAGCTGGAAGCTCAGTACCAAAAATACAAAGACCGTGGATTTGTTGTTATCTCACTCATTGGCGAAAACGGCATGGAGCAAACTCCATCCCAATCTGAGCTGCAAACCTGGCAAAACAATTACGGTGTCACCCACCCCATTGTTGCAGATGCCAATTTTTCAGTCACGACGCGATTCGTCACCGGAAACTCTATCGGCTTACCCTCCACGACTCTCTTAGGTCCAGGTGGAGTCGTTAAGATTGCCAACGGCTTTGTCCGTGATAGCGACATAGAAGCCCTCCTACCAGAGTGAGCTTGAGACCACATCACAATATAATTCGATAAAGGAGCATCTATGATGCGTTTACCTCCAGCGCTAATACCTCTTGTTTATAGCCTCTTGTTCTTTTTGGTTGGGATGCCCAGTTGGGCCCAAGCTAACAATAGCTTACTTGTTAGCACCGACGCCGCTTCAGCATCCTCCCTCGCCTCTCCAAGTGCCCCCTTGAATATCTACATTCAATTGGGGCCATTGAGCATGGGACAGACCAGTACCCAAAAGACTAC
>CAXGXL010000644.1:0-2824 GCA_964013555.1 uncultured bacterium | reverse complement strand
ATAAAAGCCAGGCACAATGGTTTCTTCGCAGTCATTTCAAACATTATTTGAAAGCAACGCCCAACCAAGATCAGCTCGCGATTCTTCGCGCTGCTTATCCTCTAGCTTATCGAGAGCAACTCAAGGCAGCAGAAGAAAAACACCGACTTCCAACCTTCTTTTTGCAGGCCTTGGCCCGAGAAGAGAGTGCCTTCAACCCCGAAATCGTAAGTTGGGCGGGCGCCTATGGGCTCACCCAACTGCTCTTTAGCGTAGCGAAATCAACGGCTAAACGCCTCAAGCCGGCGATCAAAATAACTTCTACTCATCAACTTCTTGAGCCACAACTCAATGCCCATTTGGGCGGTGCACTTATGGGGTCGCTATTGAAACGCTATAAAGGACACAAAGGCCTTAGCCTTGCCGCATACAATGCTTCAGTCCGGGTAGGCAACATCTGGTGGAAACGTCACGAAAAAGATGAATTTGATGTTTTCGCCGAAGAATTGACCATTCGCGAAACACGACATTACGTTAAACGCGTGCTAACCACCTACGGTATTTATCGGTGGCTCTATGGTAAACAATCGCCCAAGCTTCCCGTTAACGCGCAACTGCCTCCCATTCGCAGTTAAGGCCTTCCCATCTGCTTTTGACGCAATCGAGCCTCTTGGTGTTGTGCGTAGGTTTGAGTAAAAACATGCGCATTGCTTCCATCATTTTTTGCAAGGAAAAATAAATACGAATGAGCCTCAGGCTGAAGGCTCGCTTGGAGCGCTTTCAACCCAGGGCTCGCAATAGGACCTGGAGGCAAACCGGGTTTCAAATAGGTATTGTAGGGAGATTCTTTGCGCAAATCGCTCAATAAAAGACGCTCTTTAGGCTTTCCAAGAATATATTGTATCGTGGCGCAAGATTCGAGCCTCATATTTCTGCTCAACCTGTTGCGAAAGACCCCGGCAATTCGGGGCATTTCGGTCGGATCTTTGGCCTCTCGCTCAATAATCGACGCCAAGATAACATGCTCCATCAACTCCGTAGGCCCCAATTCTCGCTGGTCCGTTACCTGAGTAAGTCGAGCAAAGAAAAGATCTACCATCTCTTTAACGATATCTTTCGCAGAAATTTCCTCAGCAAAGGTATACGTTTCCGGAAATAGATATCCCTCAAGGGTTGGCGCCTGAATCCCAAACGCCTCGATTAAATCCTTATCACGAGCGGCTTTCAGGAATTTTCTTGCACTTACCAACCCATTGGCCTCAATAATCTCGGCTGTTTCTTGTAAAGTCAAACCTTCTGGAATGGTAACGTCTCGGGTACGAATTTGCCCTTGATTCAGCTCAGAAAGCACATCCCAAGCCCACGCACCTCTAGGTATACTGTAGCCACCTGCCCGCAAGCCCCTTTCCACACCACGTGTCTTCGCCAAAGCAACAAAAAGAAAACTGCTACGAATCACACCTTGCCGTTCAAGGTGATTGGCTATTTGCTTCACAGACGAATTGGGATGAATTCGAAAAGTAAATCCAGCGGGAGGTCCGCCTCCCGGTGGAGACATCAAGCCCATCACCGCGGCCCCCATTAAAACCAATAAACTCGCTGCAATCATGAACTTCTTTGGTATTTCGGGTACCAGAGGGGTATTTTCCCTCGGGCGGGTAGATTGAAGATCTACCGCCTTGTCGAAAGATAAAACTTGCGCCGGTGCTTGCTCTAAGCAAGGAGCCGGCGGCGCCTCCCCTAAAGCAAAATCATGCCCGTCTTGGGCTCGAGCTTCGTCCCATTCGCCGGGATAGAGTAAAGAGTCATTCGCACTCTCTTCATGGGTACCAGAAAGAGTTAAAACCTCCCGCAGCTTTCGGCGACGCGCTTCTTTTTTGTCCTCAAAGGACTGAGGCACTCGCAATGGAAATCGCCTCTTAAGGTTCTTGGGAGCCAGCTTTCGAATGAGATTAGCTGCTTCCGTACTAACGGCATTCCCTTCTTTGGCTGCACGATCCGGCTCTATCCATTCTTGCAATTCAAAAGAGGAAATCGGAGGCTCTTTGCTCCCTCGTAAATCCCCTATTCCCGGAGGCGGGATTTGTTGAACTTCACGAGAATTCGAGAGCTCGGAAACAAGCGGATTACTTGCCAAAGCTTTGTCGATCATTGCCTCGATCTCGTCCAACTCCCCGGGATCGAAGTGAGATGAGCTCACTTTCGCTTCAAGGACTTGCTCCCCAGGCAACACGGGGACAACATTATCGGTTTCAGGCACAACCTCTTGTGAGAGTATTACCGGTCCTAAGAGCTCATCATCGTGCGACTCCAGCAAGTGAGTCACATACGAAATATCATCGCGCAAGGAGGCATCTACAATTCCAAAGACCTTACTAACCGCAGACATGGAAAGAGCATCTAAACCGTTATCTACATAGGCCAGAGCTACCAATTTTCCTTGAACCACAAGAGGTAGAACCGCATAAGCTTTGGGCCGATCGAGCCCAAGCCCCTTAGATAAAATAGCCCCTCCAGGTGCACTTCCAGAACTCACAAGAGCTGATGCCGCCTCTAGAGACCAGCGAAGTGGTGTTTTGGCCGTAAGGGATAAACTGCGGCCAACAACCGAGGAAGAAAACCCAAAAACTTCAGCTACCCTCGCAACGGTTCCACAAATCTCAAATAACGCAACATGAGAAAAGACCTGTCCAAGGCCCTCAGCCCATTGTAACGCTCTCGTACCGGGTTTCGAATATTCCTGATCGTCCTTTGACACGATTTCTCCCATCGACGGAGCAAACTTACTAACGTCGAGCTTTTAACATATTGCTCGTTCTGAAAGAAATTTTCAAAAAATCGGCCT
>CAXGXL010000643.1:0-2828 GCA_964013555.1 uncultured bacterium | reverse complement strand
ACGTTGGGATCCCCTCCATTCTCTTCCACGCCGCATCCGCGGCAACTCGTGCTCCTGCCAAATTTCCCACCCTAATTCGCGCAAGGGCCAAACTACCGAGACATACGACGGTGGAGAGTTTCTCTCCATCTTTCCCCAGCCTCTTGTGACAATCATTTAGTAACCTTATTGCGATATCAAACTTCCCCAATCCGATGCATGCCGTTGCCTGGGCATTGAGGCCCCAAATTTCGTGCTGTTCGTTCGCACGGCGCGCCGAGCTTTCAGACATATCCTGAAACGTTTTCATTGCTAGACTCATTTGCCCAGTAAGAAAAGCCAGATGGCCCTGCACTAATAAAATGGTCTCTGAGTCATGGTCCGTTCCATAGACAGTCGTCAAATCAACCGCCTCACTCAATACCGTACTCAAGCCTCCCCAATCCCCAAAACCAATCCGGAAATTGGCCAACATTTGCACCGCAAAAACAAAATCCATGGGGCGTTGATTCTTCATCGCAATTTTCTTAGCTATCTCAAAAAGAGCCTTAGCCGAATCATCGTCGGAATCGGCCTGGTGCCCCATGCCCAACATAGCATAGCACAGCGATATTCCTGCATACCCACCTGCTTTCTCCCCAAAACGAACCGCAAGCCAACTCGCTCCAACCATAGATTGATAGTCTTGGTTCCTGTGACTGCACTCAGCATATCTCCGTGCAGCTTGACTCGCTTCGATTAGCTTCTCCCTATCTTTTGGCTTCTTAACCCACTTAGGAACCCGTCCTGTATACTTAGGAGCGGCAATACGACACCGAGCGTTGCTCAACTTCCACCCTACTAATGTAGCGGGCACTCGTTTCCCAAGAAGAGAGAGTGCCTGGCGCGAATGAACCAACGCACTTTCCATGCTTCCGAGACCATAGAGCGAATCAGCCAACTTACGGTTCCAACGAGCCCGACGGAGCTTGATCTCAGCAACCGAATGATTCTCCTCGCCCTCTGTTTTGGTTCCACCAAGCTCCAACGAGCGTTCATACTTTTGAGTGGCTTCAATAAAGGCACCGGTGGAATACGCCAAATCCCCGGATTTCTCGAGGTATCGAGTCGTTTGAAATAGGTCACCTGCCTCATACCAATGATGAGCCAAAATTGGAAAATTATTCACTTCGCTTTCTTTAGAGTACTCCTCATACCACAAAGCGATTCCGCGGTGGAGTTGCCTCCTTTGGTCAAAGAGCATCAACTCGTAGGCAACCTCTTGAGTGATCGCATGGGCAAACATGTAGCCCTCAATATCCTTCCCGCGTCCAACCCGTAAGAATCCCATTTCCACAAGATACTCCAGATGCCTCGGCACTAAGGGTCTATCCTGCTCCATTGGATGAATATGCTTTACCACGTCCATACTAAAATGATGTCCAACAACGCTCGCTACCTTGAGAGTCATTTGATGTTGTAAGGGAAGGCGATCAATGCGCGATGTTACGATACCCTGAATCGTGTCCGGAAAACTCAACGCATCCAATCCTTCGATTTGGTCCGAGGCCGAAGCTTTACCCCTCTCAGTATTGACGTAATTTCCATCTCTAAGTGCCAACGATAACTCTTGAACGTAAAATGGGTTTCCACTCGTATTTTTGTGAACAAACTCAACAATGTTACCGGCAACCGAATCTACCTCTAGACATTGTGCAACAAGCTCTCCTGTTTCTTCTTGCCCGAGATTCGCAATACGAACCCGCTTAGCATTCTCATACTTCCAAAAATCTAGGCATGCTTTGCTATCGGGAGCCTTAATATTTCTCGTTGCCAGAAACACCAAGAGCTTAGGAAGGTCATGCACCAATGCCAAAAGTAAGGTCCACGAAGCTGAATCCATCCAATGAGTATCTTCAATTACCAATACGCCCCGTTCGTTCGGGCCAAGAGCTCCCTTCAAGATAGTAGTAACGAGTCGTCGAATGTACTCCAGGCGAACCTCCCCGGTAAATTGCCGAGTCATATCCGTTTCCTCAAGGCCTGTATCAAAAATATCATTGAGTACCGGTGCTCGCTTTGAAAATTCACTTTTCTCCAAAAGCTCTTCCCATAGTTTCTGCCCCGCCTGTCTGTTGCCGCTCCCTCCACTAAAACCTAGTATGTTCTCCAAAACACTACGAAACGGATAAAAGGGAGTGGATTCTTCAACTATCGAGGCAAAAGTTCGCCAAATAGTCAGTCGCGTCTTCTCCGCAATCTCACTGAGCATTGCACACAAATGAGACTTACCTACGCCAGCAGGACCTTCTAGTCCAAATACCCCGCCAGAGCCGCCGCCCACAAGAGACCTCATCCGCCTCTCGAAGAACTTTCGCTCCCGCTTACGTCCGATAGTTCGTAGAGCTTGTGCTTCCCCGCGCTTAACAATTTCCTTCTGTGGTCGAAAAACCGCCACAGGGTTGGCCTTCCCCTTGAGTTTTAAACGCGGAAGAGTATCAAATTCGATTGTTTCTTTTGTTGCATTTCGAGTAGTCGCATCACAGAGAACGCCGCCCTTAGCGGCCCCCATTAAACGAGCTGCCACATTAACAACATCACCCATAACGGTATATTCGCGTCGAACGGTGCTCCCGATTAATCCACAAAATGCCTTGCCTGTCGTAACCCCGATCGAACACTTAAATTGCCTGGACGTAAAGACAGCAAACAATGCTAGCGCAGCTCGAACCATTCGAACCGAACTATCCACATAGACGTTTGGAGGAAGCCCCATAACCGCCAATACCGAGACTCCTTTTTCGTCAATACTCAACTTATTTACCGTGCCACCAAACTTGGTAAGTACCTCTTGGACCGGCCGAAAAACT
>CAXGXL010000642.1:0-2830 GCA_964013555.1 uncultured bacterium | reverse complement strand
AATGAAGATTCCACCGATACACAAGAGCCCTGCGTCGCCCTTAGGGCTTTTGCTGAAAACAGTGTTCTGCCGGTCGATATTATTTGGGTAATTGATTCATCTCCTAGTATGGGAAACGAGATTGAGATCATTGAAGCGAATCTCAATCATTTTGCGAGCATTATCTATGCCTCTGGATTAGATTTCCAGGTGATCGTTGTTGGAAGCGAGAGCGACCATTATAATGAAACAACTCAGAAGCAATACCTTGAAATATGTGTCCCACCGCCGTTGAGTAGCGTTAATGACTGTCCCGATGCTGATTCGGGGACCTATTTGCATGTCCGTGAAGATGTACACAGCCACGATGGTCTAGCTCTTTTGATGGAAACCTACGGGCAATATAAGTCTCGATTAAGAGCCGATTCGATTACTCACGTGATTTTGGTGTCAGACGACGATGCGGGGTGGGGCAATCAAGTGGAGCAGTACGAAGAGTTCATTCGTGATGCGACCAATCCGGGTTTTCCGGGTGGGGTTATTTTCCACAGTATTGTAGACCTTTTGGGATATATTCCCGGGTGTGTCTTCGATGACAATTGCTCTTGCGGTGAGAGACGGGGAGAGGCCTATATTGAATTGAGTCAAGCCTCTGGCGGAATGGTACATTCTGTCTGCGATGAAAATTGGGGACCGATTTTCGATGCCTTAAGGGAACGAGTCGTTGAAGGAACCCTGCTTCCTTGCGAGTATACGATTCCCCAACCTGGTTCTGGACTGACTGTGAACCCGGAACAAACCAACGTTATTTTGTCTCGGGCGAATTCTAGTGAGCGTGAAACGCTGGTTAATGTAGCAAGTGCCGAGTATTGCTTCGACCAACGGGCATGGTATTTCGACAATCCTGGTCAGCCAAGCCGGATCTCGTTATGCCCGCAGGCGTGTGGTGCTTGGAACGGTACGGTGGAATTTGAGTTTGGCTGCGACACTCGAAAGCAATAGTCCGGATTCGAGTTGTTTTTTATGGTCTCGGTGCTCTCGGTGCGTCGTGAAGAAGGCGGTTAGGTTCTTTGCTTGGGCTGCGCCCGATGTATCCTTTGTAACCCATGGGAGTATCCCTTTTGGCCCAATAAATCCCATGACGAATAGGAGCCTCAAACCCGAGTATTGAAAACTGCCTTGAGCCGGTCCTTGATTTGACCCAATGGAGTAATCTAATCTCCTAAGTCGCAACCAAAAAACGGAGATGCTTGGGATGAGGAATGCTGTGCTCATTGCTTTCAGGGATGCAAGCAGGAGGTTCTTTCTTGCATTTGTTTTGGTCTCATTTTCTGGGTGCTCCCTAGACTCTACGAAAGACGAGACGGAAACTCTAAGTTGTAATCAGGAAATTCTTTTTGGCATGCCCTCTGAGACCACCGGCCTAACTACAAACGAATGCAAACCATCGTGCAGCTGCGGCGAGCAGAGTTGGCAGCCGCCGAGTTATAGCGAAGAGGATATCACCGCGTTGGAGGAGCTCACGTTACTTGATGGGCCTGGATTGCTTGCCGAGAATCCTTACGATCTTAGTGCTGCTCCCGTCCTCAACGATACTCAGTACTGTGGTGTGCTTTTAGAGGGGCCCCAGCGAAAACAATACCGCCTGGTGACCTACACAAGTGAGAGTGCCGCCATGGATGCAGGAGCTCGAATTACCCACCGTGGTGGCTGTGGGCAATGCTCTTCTCTGGAAAATCTTGCTGTCTATATGAGAAATCCCGATTTAACGGAGCCTGTCCGCTCTTGTGGAATTTTGGGGATGACCCAAGGCGAGACGGCGAATATGCAGTGCTTAATGGACATAGGCTTCGACGAGCCGTGTGCGCAGATTTGGTACTTCAATACCACCAATACAAGAACCCAATGTTTAGATATTTGCTTCGCTCTTTTGGAATCTCCGAGCCACAACACGGATGGAAGTCTGAACGCTTGTATTCAATGTGACGAAGAAGTTAGTGGCCCTATATTCAAGGCAGTGTCGGGAAGGACGCGGCGCAATTCGGGACTTCCTTCGGCGCTTTGTCGGCCGTGTGATTCGGTCTACCAGCTAGTACACACCTATTAAGCAAACTTGAGTTGTGCCTAATGGGCCCGGTTGCCGATTTGAACGAGTTCAGTATTGTTCTCGTAAAGGTGACAACTGACCCGATGGGTCGGTGAGATTTGGTGGCTTTGAGGGGCTTCCGTACGACACCTGTCGTCCGCCAGTGGGCAGCGGGTGTGAAAGTGACATCCCGTAGGAGGGCTGATGGGGCTGGGCACATCTCCTGGGAGAATGATTCGTTCTTTTTTCAATCTCGGATTGGCATGGGGAACCGCTGACAATAAGGCTTGGGTGTACGGATGACATGGCCGCTCAAAGATTGCATCCCGAGGTGCAAACTCAACAATACGTCCCAGATACATTACCGCCACTTTGTCAGATATGTGGCGAACGACGGATAGGTCGTGAGCAATAAAGAGGTAGCTCAAACCGAATTCATCCTTGAGGTCCAAGAGCAGGTTGATGATCTGAGCCTGAACACTTACATCGAGTGCTGAGACCGCTTCGTCACATACAATGAAGTCAGGATTTAGGGCGACCGCGCGGGCGATTCCCACTCTTTGTCGTTGACCTCCTGAAAATTCGTGGGGGTATCGAGAGGCGTACGATGGTTGTAGGCCAACCTTAGTGAGTAAATCGCGAACCTTCGTTTCGACCTCATTTCGAGAGCATACGCCGTGCAATACCATTGGGGCGCCGATTATCTCACCGACCGTTTGACGAGGGTTCAAACTCGAGAAGGGATCTTGAAAGATAATTTGCATG
>CAXGXL010000641.1:0-2839 GCA_964013555.1 uncultured bacterium | reverse complement strand
GATGTACCAAGTAAACGATGCCCATTCCGGCGAAGAGGTATTTGAAAATATCCGCCAAACACTCAAGGCGGGCAGACCAGCAAGTGCTGGCACCTACTCGGACAAGGATCGTTACAAGGACGTAAAAATTTACGCCAATCACAACTACGCCATCTTGGACACGGGCAACGATCCGAAAGATAACAAGCCCTATCTTCTCTTGCGCAATCCCTGGGGAAGAGAAGAGCCTGACTATCGCGGCGAAAATGACGGAAAGAACGATGGGATCTTCAAAATTACTCTAGAGGATTTCCTGCAGTACTTTAGTACATACAGCGTCGTAACCCAAAGTCGTCAGAGGTAGTCCTGATTCACCGCGTTTTTATCTCTTTTAGAATCTATAAAACTCTATTGTGTGACCAACGTAATCAAATCAATAGCTAAAGCAGAGTCGGTTTGCCCAGAGTTTCGAAAACGAAGACTCATCTTTGAATGGGGCAGTCTTTCTAAGTCCTCCGCCGTAACCACAAGTTCAATTGCAGAATAAATCGTTGGCCAATCCTCTACCCATTCGACCTTTCGAATCCCCATCCAATTCGCATCTTCACTACGATCTCTACGAAAATCATACCCCAGATAAGTTTGGTTTTCTTCTGTCCACAAATGGGGATGTCCAGGAAGGAGCTGCATCCCCTCATCACCTAATAATATCGAGTTTCCGTAGGTCCCACTCTCGTTTCGTTCGATCAATATTACCCCAGTCTTATCAAAAAAAGGCCCAGTGGGAGAACTACTGCGCCCCATTCGAATGGTGTAATTCTTGTGGGGAGCTCCATAGCTTGCAAGAACGTACCAATAGTTTCCACGTTTAAATAACGCCGCACCTTCCATCCAATTATCGCCATAGGAATCCCCGTCAAAGGACGCAACCTTCACATAAGCTGCCTCAGGCTGCTCCAATAATCGTCACTTACATGAGTACTCGCCGTACCTTTTAGACGCGGTGCGGAGACATCAACCCTCAACGATGCCAATACGGTTTCTCCGCTAAAGACTTCCACTTCAGCTTCAGTCTTAGCTTGAACTCCCGGGGGGTTGATACTACAAGCGTAAAGCTTAACTCGATAGGTTTTACTTTCTTCAATCGCACCGTTCAGCTCTTGGGTAATCCAGTCATCACCAGCGGGCACGAAAGCATAGTGGCTACCGGACACTGGGCTGAAGTAAGAATCATTAGAGACTCCACCAAGAGTACCACTCCATCCGGGACTCTCAGTCCAATTTGTTCCAACTTCGCCCCCCAACTCGAAATCACCATTGAACAACTCAAGCGGACCTACCAAATCGATTTGAGTCGATTCATCGGGTGATTCCTCATGTGACTCTTCTTCCCCATCAATAGGAGCGGACTCCGACGCTTCATCTGGAATAGAATCTGCTGAATCAGTCGAAGCTGGGCCCTCTACATTATTAGATCCGGAGTCAGACGTGTCACTGGGAATATTCGTAGTTTTTTCCGACGCAGTCGGATCGCAATTGAGCAAGAGAAACCCAAAGACTAAACTGCTCCAGGCTGAGACAAAGAGAGATGAATTAAAGAGCATTGCTTGGTCCAATGTTGGGCAAAATGCTTCCCGCTACTGTATTGGACCCGCCACTAGAAGAATTCGAAAACCGTGCGCCACAATAAACTCGAATCTAGCTTAATAGAGCATTATTGGCTACTCGCGCTTAGTCCCTAATGGCTCGAGGCCACCTAGGATCTTCAAAGCGTTGAATTTCAACCAAATAGCCGTTCGGATCACGAAAAAACGCATGATAAATATTATAGGTAGAATTGAAAGTAGGTGCCTTTTCAAAGGTTAGCCCCTGCTGGGCTAGCCGTCGGCAATGGTTGTCCACGTTTGGCGTCACCAAGGTAATGATATCATCGGCCATTTGGGCGGAATTTCTTTGACAAAAACCGATAAACCCATTCGAACTAACCCGGAAAATAGCGCAGGATCCTTGATCGAGGACTTCCTCTAGACCAACCACTCGGGTCCAAAACAATCTAGTCCGCGTTAAATCATTGGTGGAATAAAAACTCACCAATTGTTCAAATTCTTCTCGGTCTTGTTCATCCATCTTTGGATCCCTCCCAGAACTTTGTATTCCCCAGTGTTTCCACCCAAACAAACGAAGAAAAATTGGCTTTGACGCCCAAGGCCATTAGAAGGCACGCCGGACTAAAACACCGCGCCTCAATCGCCAATACTCTCATCCAATTTTTCACTAGCGCTAGCTAGTCTTAGCACCCATCGCTACGGTATCCAAACCCTTCTTTATCAGCCCCTACAATAATCAGTTCCTCCGCCGATGAGTCTCGAGTAGTTCAAGACGAAGATTAATTCTCCCTTGTCACAATACGATAATCATTTTTCAAACCCAGGGCTAAACATGTTCAAACCTGCCCACCTCGGCCCTCCGAGCCAGGGCTCACCGTGCAGAGTCCAGAGTTGCCTCCCAAAAGAGTTAAGTCTTGATAATCATCCTTTTAGATTATTCACGACTCTGGTTCGACTTTGGCGAACCCAACCTTAATAGAAAGAGGCGCCGCTTCTTCTGATTTTATGATTGCTCAACAATCGCTGACCTCACAAGAAATACGGGACGCAGTCCCTATCATCAATGCAAATGGAGGACCCGTTTTAGAGATGACAACCCTAGAGAAGCCGAGGTCATCGACAATGGGGCTGCTTTCAACTGCGTCGATGGTTTTTGCCTCTAAAACTAACCTACGTTCTTTCTCAGTCACCAGATAGCGGCATCCAACCCTCCACAATCGATTCGAAACCATGAAACAGAATTAGGCCCCAAC
>CAXGXL010000640.1:0-2843 GCA_964013555.1 uncultured bacterium | reverse complement strand
CGTTACATTGGTCTTCATTTGCTACAGAATCGCATCGCTCAAAGCAACTCCACATCTGTTGACATTCCGGATCCGAATCGCAAGTGGCCATAGGATCGGTACATTCGCTAGCCAAGCAACTCTGGGCATCCACCGCTTCGCCGGTCGGGTCGGCTTCTCGCGTGGCTTTGCCGCGGTACAAAATAGTCGAGTCCCACGTTCCGTGCACCTGCAAAACCGCAACCGGCTCTGGATTGCCACAATCTTCCGGATTTGCCCAAGTAGTTCCCGCCAAACTTACAATACCAGTAATTTGCTCCGAACGATCGCATGCCATTCGGTAAGACATATAGCCACCATTGGAATGGCCAACCAGGTACACTTTTCTCGAATCAATATTGAAAAGCGATTGGGCCTCATCAATCAGTCCAGAAATATAAGCAACATCATCGACACCGCTTCGATAAAAATCGCAGCAAAAATCCGTAGCATTCCAAAACTGATTGCCATCAGGATTCACCTTACCATCTGGCATTAACAACATGATCCCACGCGCCTGGGTCACTTGACTCAACCCAAAATAAGTATCTTGGCCAACGGCTGTTCCTGTAAAGCCATGGAGCAAAATAACCAGCGGCATTGCGATTTCCGGGTCGTAATTTGCGGGCAACAGGTAGGAAGCTGGCCGATCTCCCCCTAAGAATCGAGGTGGCTCGGACACCGGTTTTTCATTTTGTTCTTGAATATTAGAAGACTCTGTTTGTGCCTCTTCTAGAGCGGGCTCCGCACATCCTCCACAGAACATAAGTCCCAGCCAAATAGCTGCTCCTACAGACATAGCTCCAAATCTATTCATCGATTCCTCCAGCGCTTTTTGCTCGCATATTCGACCAAAACCAAAACCAGTTTCTAGCACAGCCCGCAACGAATTCAACTCCATACGGCCAAAACCGAAAATCGTACGAAGGAACTAAAGCGCTCTCCAACTTTTCGATGCTCCTGCTCGCCAAAACCAGCATTGTCTCCATTTTGCCGAGAATCCACCCTTGGCTCTCTAAGTCCCCCTTAGCAACCGTCTTCTCCCCGGTTAGTTTCGGAGCATCCGGCCACGATAGTCGAGAAAACGCCATATTCTGGGCCAATGATCGACGCCACACAACAAACTAATCAGTTGGGTCAAGCGGCTTACCAAAGTAGGTGAAATGCCCAGCGGAGCTCTACCGCGCTCAAACGCCCACTCAAGACCCAACACTCTCCAATCTTTGGGTTGCAGTTGGGCCAGAGCTGCGGGCGGAATCCTCGCATCCAATAAGAGCCAGGCCTGCATAAGCCAAAAGTAGGTAACCGCTTGTGCGCCCCAAGATCTAGCTGTTTGGCACAATAAATTCCAATCAATACTCCTTCGTTCAACCATAGCGAAAGTGTCCACCAAACTATGGCTCAAGGTTTTTAGGTCCCTAAATCCGTGGATCGCCAAATGCAACACGGCATGTTCCGCGCAAAGACACCTTACGTTAGATTCCGGTAGGTCCGGGTGCGGCAAACTTGCCTGCCAGAGAATATCGCTATCGATAGCGAAGAGAGAATGATGGGTGAGCCCAGAGTGAACTTCCGCAATGACTCGATATGGCTCCTCCAACCTATACCCGCGTTCAAAGAGCATCCCGCTCTTGTGGGGTGGCACTATCAAATCAGCAATGGGCTTGCCGAGTCCACCTAATATCTTCTGAGCCCTCTCGTAATTTTCAGGTCTCACCAGAATATCGAGATCACCACTGGACCTAGGGTACGTTCCGGCATAGAGCGAAGAACCATAGGCGCTGCCCTTTAACGCAATAACTCCAATTCCCGCGGCGCTCATTTTCTCGCCGATCATCTTTAAACTCTGTTGATGAGCCAGTACACTGAAGGTCGCTTGTCGCGTCAACTTTCGGAGAAAGCTCTTTTGGTGTTCATCAAGAATCTCTACCTGATTCGCTTCCTCAAGCGTGGATAGAATCGGGCCCGCCAAATGGTTGATGGAATCCCAGCGAGAAGCACTCCATGCAGCAATCGCTTCTCTTACACCACTCTTGCTCAGTTCCCTCGAGCTTCTTCTAGTCGCAAGGCGCAGGAGAATGAGGCGATGCTCTCGAGATGTATTCCTATTCATACCATTCCTGAAGTCCTGAAACGCAGGCATTAACTTCTACCCATAGCCCCTTTTTCTAAATCATCGGGTATTCTCGAATTCCTAGCTTCTGCGCCAAAACACATCCCACGAATTTAGGATTATTAATAAGGTATCGCTTCCACAAACGCCTTGGTTCGCAGCACAGCCTGTAGAACCAGGCCATTCCCACACTTCGAATAAACTCGGGCGTTCTAGAAATGCGTCCGGTATGGTAGTCAAAGACGGCACCAAATCCAATCATCACTTTGGTATCTAACTTTGGAAGAAACTCCGCCATAAACCGCTCTTGCTTCGGCGTGCTCAAACCGATCCAAATAATATCCGGCTTAGCTTGCTTCACTTGCTCAATCAACGCTCGCTCTTCATTCGCGTTCAGAGGCCTAAAGGGTGGACTCCAGGAGCCCACAACATTCAGCCCAGGATAAATATCAGTAAGAGCGCTCGCCAATTGTTGAGCTACCGAATCTCCTCCCCCGTAAAAAAAGAGACGCCACCCTTCTCGAGCCGCCTTTTCGCAGAGTGCCAAACTTAGCTGCTCCCCCGGAACCGGGCCCATAGTTCGGTTCCCAGCCAACCGGCCCAACCAAAAAAGGGGGCGTCCGTCAGGCACGGTCAATCCACTCCGGTTATGAATGTGCTTTAGTGCAGAGTCAGAGAGAGACTCCATCACCCCGTGAACCCCCGTAACACA
>CAXGXL010000639.1:0-2845 GCA_964013555.1 uncultured bacterium | reverse complement strand
GTCCCCTCCCAGCGTTGGCCTGGAGCAAAGGGGTTGTAGACTAGCCGAATAGGACGCTCGGCTCTAGAAGAAGCGCCCAATTCATCGGTAACAGTTAGGCTAATGTTGTACTCCCCTTCGACGCGATAGGTCTTCTCCACCTCAGGCGTAACCATAGCTCGAGTGGACTCATCCTCGTCGCCGAAAGACCATGAATAGGTCAGGCTCATGCCTTCCGGATCTTCGGCAATACCGCGAATCAAAAGCGGTTGATCGATAAGGGCGGCAACCGGAGCTTCTACATGCACCTCTGGCGGAAGGTTCTCTGAGACCAAGATCTCGATGGTTGTAGACGCAGACAAGCCGCCCTCGTCGGTAACCGTCAGCATTACCTCGAAAAATCCCTCCGAGGCGTAGACATGGGCTGCGCGCATCTCACTAGCAGACTCTCCGTCACCAAAATCCCATTGATATTCCAAGGCATCACCGTTGGGATCTGAAGAAAGGTGGCCTGAAAAAACCACTTCGCTTCCCACCAGCAAAGAACGTTCACCTTCGATCACGGCCACTGGGGGCTTGTTCGGAAGTTCGTGCAACGAATCGCTCGCGCAGGAGATACTCATAGAGGACAAAACGCCAAAAACAGATAAAAATAATGAGCAGCAAGATATTTGGGGCATAGTGCAAGCGCTCATGTCATAGATTGGCTCACTCAACAACCAGTCCCAAAGCCCAAATTCCGTGAAAATCCCAGAGTGGACTTGGTTCAGATCGAGTGAAAATGACCCAATTGCGGGCCTAGAGAATTCGCCATTGGATTGGTTTTGCTGATTCGATGCACCCTTACGTCTCCTAAAGGCTAAAAAGTAAGGAGGTGTTCTTTCAATGTCATACACGGCCTTAGCCCATGGCGTTGCTTAACGTAGTACCCGCAACGAGTGCTCATCATCGTGCGTTTCCCGTACCGGCCTAGCCTACACTCTTGCCAGAATGACGCAACGCGCAAAGCCATTCATTTTCAATATGGTAGCGCCGCCCGGTCTACAAACTTTTTCTTGGGCCACACTCTGAGCTCCTATAACCTAATTACCGGAATTAAAGTGTCTTTACACAGGAGACTTCTGCGGATGAATGCGAAACAATACAGAACCCGTTTTTTCAACCTCACGACCTCGATTCTCATTGGTGGAAGCGTTGCATTTGTGTCCCCCTCCTTGTGGGCAGGTAAACGCGAAGACGACTGCAAGAAAGTGAAAAGCATAAAGGCCGCTGAACAAAAACAACTGCGCGAAGATATGGCTCGCTTTTTGTTTCACCGCAAAAGAGAGGCACTCACAGACACAAAAAAAGCCTCGAGTGCTGATGTTATAAAAGATTATAGATTAATCGAAGAAGGTATGTTTCTTAGCCTGATGTACCGCTTAGGTTTTACGTTGGAGTGGAAACCCAACAAACTTTTTTCTGGTGGGCATTTTACTTTGAAACTCGAATGCTCCCCCTTCGAAAGCAAGGTCACCCCCGTAGGAACGATTCACACCGACTACACCCAAGTAGATGAATTCGATATGTGGCTTCCCAACGACTACAACGCCCGAGACCTCTGGGAAAACACACCAGCATGGCTTAAAAAAGTAAAAACGGAATTAGGAAATAAAGACATTATTGGAATACCACCGGGAGGCAGATACAAACAAGGCATCGCCGATTACCCAACTCGCGCCTCAAGCCCTAGCGAAAAATTCCAGAAGAAAAGAGGTACTTGCAATATCAATAAATTGAGCTGCGATAAAGACACGACCGTTGGGCTGCTTCTTGGTAACAAATTACCGACTGACAAATTGAAGCCTCCAATACGACGCTCCAAGGGAAATATAGGCATGCCCACTTTGAAAGGGTTACTGAGAGCCAACTATGCGGTGATGCACGAGTACTCCCCCGGTGGTTTGAATGACCGTGGCCGCTATTCCAGAGAGATTTTTGAAATAGATGAACTTCTAAGTGAGAGAACGGAGCTCTGGTCTTTGTTTTTGCGTCACCCTATATGGAGACAGGTGAACAAAGTCGACGCTAAAGTACTCCAAGAGCTGGCCACCGAATACGAGGTATCTGAAAAGATAGAGCCTAATACTAGAGAATGCTCCGACACAGGCCTCTTGCGAAATGCTGAAATTGGAAAATGGGAGCTCCTTGGCGGGACCCCGCCTACCAAAGAAGAAGCCAAGCGCCACGCTCCGCGTTTTCACCAACAAGTAGGCACGAAATATTGCCGATGGAAAGACACCAGCGGTCAAGTTGTGCACTGGTGGTATTTGGATACCACCAAAACCGATAAAATCAAACGCTGGTCACAAGAGTGGGAAGGCGTGACATTCGATGAGAATACCAAGAAACTAAGAGGCACCGTCGTTACCTGGACTCCTCCTTCTTTAAAAAAAGCGGGTTTCGATGCAAAATGTGTCCCCGGAAAGAACTCTGACGTTGATTACCCCGTCTATTATTGCACCCCAGAAGGAGTCTCCAAAAAACTCTGCAAGGCGAATGAGGAGTACAGCTCGGTAGAGATTAATGACTCGAAAATCAAGAAAAAGATCCCCCCAGGCTGGAGAGCCATGTGTTTCTCGGGGACTCAAGCCCCCTAACACGACATAGGCATCTCCAGCGCTAGCTCACAATCCGGGCTTGATGCCACTCTCCACTAGCCACGACGACTTGTTTTGATTTTACAAAGCTGCTCGGCACTGGCTCGCCAGCCTTGGTCTGCAGCTTCCGGGTCCCACCTCGAGAAACGGTTCGGTTCCCCACAGCACTTGGTCGCGCTCTACGTTCTTCCCTGATCCCCATCCTCCAGTTGAATCAGAACAAGCAA
>CAXGXL010000638.1:0-2853 GCA_964013555.1 uncultured bacterium | reverse complement strand
GATTCCTAACATATCGAGAGAGTTTAGATCACCGCGAAACCAATAGAGGAAAACCCCCGATGTGATGCCTACTGCTAGTGACCGACGCAGCTCTAGGACAATAATCTCAACTGGGTGCAATCGATACAAGCTCATGGGGGTTAAGTGCAGCGCCGAGTGGTGGACTTGGTGAAATTGCCAAAGAAAGGGTATTTCGTGAAAACACCGGTGGACGATATAGCGAGAAAAATCGCTGACTAGGAACAGCGTGAGAGTATAGAGCAAGCCAATTTCGGTGCGAGACCAATTGTGGGTGGGGGGGGCACCAAGCAGGTTTTCTACGATGGCTGTTGTAAAAACCGTGACTGTAGCAATGGGAATGACCAACGGAGCGAATATCATTCCACGAATGATATTATTGACTATCCACAATTTAACATCCAAGCCAATCGAGTTCTTTTTTTCAGAGCTAAGGTTACGCACGCCATTAACTAGACTTCGCAGTGGGTGCTTGGTTCTGCAAGCGGCAACGGCGATTGCAATGAGTAATGAAGCGAGCAGGTATCCCCAAAATATTCGTTTGCTAGGATCTACAAGAAACGATGCGGAGAGCTTTAAGCTTTCGATGGTCGAGTTTAGTAAGTCAGTCATGGGTTTTTGTTGCTCTTAGTTAGCAAGAGGATTCAATCCCAACAAGTCAAGCGATTGCAATAATTGGTTTCCGGCGGCTTTGTGCTTGCCATACGTTGCAAAAGTTTTGTAGCGTCCCTCCGCACGAAAAGTTCCGAAGGAGAATAGATGTCAAATAAAATCAATAAGTTGAGTGAGATTGTTGCCCGAGTAGAACAGATTCCCAAAGGACTTCGCACCAGAGTTTTGTCGAAAGTGTTAGGAACGGTGGTTAAATTTGTAGGAACATCCAAACTTCAGATTCTTGAAATGAAGCGCGGTAAGGTTCACATACGGCTCCCGAACCGAAAGCTGGTTCAAAATCACATTGGTGGCGTGCATGCCGCGGCAATGGCTCTTTTGGCCGAAACTGCGACGGGTTTCGTGGTCGGAATGGCTGTGCCTGACGATAGGACACCGGTGATAAAATCAATGAAGGTAGAGTATCAAAAACGTACCAAAGGTGCTTTGGAGGCGGTAGCAACGCTTTCTGAGGAGGAGCTTGAGCGCATCACGGCAACCCCGAAGGGCGAGATTGTTGTGCCGGTTAAAGTGACTGATGAGAGTGGAAGAGAACCTATTCAATGCGAGATGGTCTGGGCTTGGGTTCCAAAACGACGTAGGGCTTAGAGCTTAAGGGGGGCGGTTTTTCGGAACTGGGAGGGGGCCGCTCGAAGTCGATTGGCCCGAGAGTTTTTTTGACTTTCACTGCACACCAAGCTGATGGGGACTGCCCAGGCTTAGTGGGGTAAGTTAGTAGTTGTGGATGTGGGATCGAAGTGGCTGGTAGAGCGAACCTCTAGGATCCTCCCGAGGGTCGTAGGCACAGCCGGCGCTTAAACAGGGCTCAAATTCGCTTCGGTTAGCTCTTTTCGCCCCACTTACACTGATATGAAAGTGATGGTGATGAAAGCGGTACCATCCGCGGCCTTCGTCGGTTACTTCGTATGCGAGTTTAAGGTTGGTGCAGGGGTTGCCGGAAATCCAACCTTGGCTACACATTTGAGTAATGGCTGAAGAAATCAGGAGACCAACCTTGCCATCAACTCCAATGACGCGCAGATTGGGGTTGTCGTGCATTTTGGCTAAAACGAGAGCCGTGCGCCATACGTCTAGTGAGGTGGGTTCGCCCACGCAGTGGTATTGGTCTTGCCCGCCTGATCTGTGCTCGCAAATAGAGCGAAGATAATTATCGGTGGTACCTAATTGGTAATAGCCAATATCCATATCGTGTCCATTGACGTGGGTTCCTGGCGGGTGGCCGGGAGAATTGACTGCTGTTCCGGGAATGGCGCCATTTGCTTCACTCATGTCTCCCAAACCTAGTTCTGCACCGTTGCTAAAGGTCCATGAGGTACTCATGCAACGCACCCATGCTGATGCATACTTGACCAATCTGAGGACATCTTTGCGAATATAGCTTCGGTATTGGCTGCTGCCTTCGCCGTTGATTTCATAGTCATCAAAGTGATCCCCAACCCGAGGACTAAATGTGGTTAGCTGGCCACAATCGCTATCGTTGCATTCCCAGCTTGGTACACAAGAGAAGTCGTTGTCTGCACAATTTTCTGCGGGTAGAACATTGCAAGCTAGATTAGGCTCAGGGGGCAAAGTACCCAAGTCGGTAATGCACAACCCACTGACTTCATCGCATACAAGGCCGTTTTCGCAAGAGCCAGGGGTGCACGGTGGTTGACGACAAGAGTTGTCAATACATACTTCGCCGCCAGAGCAGTCGGTATCTGCTTCGCATTCTAAAACGCAGGCTGTTTGCTCGTCGTTGACTATATAGCCTTCATCGCAGTAACAGCCTTCGTTTTGGCCGTCGCTTACCCAGTGGGAATTGGGGGGACAATTACCGGTGTCTGATGTGCCGCCTTCTACGCAGCCTGTCCCATCTGCATTGACGACGTAGCCGGCATCACAATAACATCCGTCGTCTTGCCACGTTGAGTTAGGGGGACAACCGTTGTTGTCTGAACCGTTGTTACCGTTGTTGTCTGAACCGCTGTTACCGTTGTTACCAGTATTGGTAGTGTCTGTTTGCGAATTGCTTGAATCTATCGCAATGCAATCGTAACTATTGGGATCTGCAGGATCGGCCCAAACAAAGCCTTCCATGCAAGTGGGAGCACCGTTGGAATCGCGAGTACAGTTTCTAGCCGCGGTGCACTTGTCTGTGACTTCGCCGGCACAACCAGCAAC
>CAXGXL010000637.1:0-2857 GCA_964013555.1 uncultured bacterium | reverse complement strand
CTAAAGAATTCAATCTTGAGAACAAAGAAGTTATCGAGAGATTGAAAGCCGCTGGAGTCACAGTAAAGACCCATTCCAGTTCCGTTTATGCTGACGAGGCGAGAGCTATTTTGAAAAAAGGGGGAGCTGCAGGAACAGAGGCTCCTAAGCCCAAACGGCGTCCTGGCATGATGATTCGAAAAAAGAAAAAGGCTGCTGAGGTAGAAGTTGCGGCTGAGGAGAGAGTCGAAAGCGATTCGTCCGAGTCAAAGCCAGTTGTCGAGCCCGTGGCTGAACCAGTTGTCGAACCAGTTGTCGAACCTGTTGCTACCGCTCCTATCGAAGCAGAGCAGGAAGTGAAGCTTATCGAGCCAGCTGTGGACGTTAACGCGGTGGAGGAAACACCTGCATCGGCTGAACAAGAGGTTGCCCCCGAAACCTCCGTCGAAGAAATAGACGCTTCTGGCATAGAGCCTGTTTCAGCTCCCACCGACGAGAAAGTCGAGCAGGAGCAGTCTTCGGTCACCGATAAAGAGGTTGCACCCGAGGAGACTCAAGAAGCGGCTTCTCCAAGTGAGGGTGACTCCAAGAAGAATAAGCCAGGTGGTGCCCGGGTTGTTCGTATGATCGATCGAGAAAAGTTACTTGAACGTGTACCTAGCCGTCGTTTGGGCAATGACCGAAACGGGGGAGGACATCGACCTCAAGGAGGTATGGGTGGGAATCGCGGCAATGCGGGGCGTAAGCAGCTCAATGAGGTGACAGAGCTGCGTGTGGTCAGCGATCCATTCGGTCGTGGTCGCGAGATGGTTCAAGTAGGCAAGGATAGAAAAGGTCCCGGTGGTCCAGGCGGTGGTCGCGGCAAAAAGAAGGCTCGGGGCGGGGCAGGAAAACGCGATGGCATGGGAGCCGGTCGAGAGCGCTCTATGCATCCTTCTCGTTTGCGACGAAAGAAAGGAACGAAGAAGGCTGCAGGCTTTTCGCAACCAGCAACTCAGCCTAAAGAGGCCAAACGTGTTGTAAAGATGAAGGAAACCATAGTCCTTACCGATTTGGCGCATCAGCTTGGAGTTAAGGTTACGGACCTAATTCGTAAATTGATGGCTCTTGGCTCTATGGTGACTCAAAATCAGAGTATTGACTTTGAGACCGCCCAAATTTTGGCTGGTGAGTATACCTATCGGGTTGAATCCATAGCGTTTAAGGAAGAAGAGTATATTGTCGATTCAGAGCATGAGGAGGCTGAAGAGAATTTAGAGCCTCGTGCACCCGTGGTAACGATTATGGGGCACGTTGACCATGGTAAGACTTCGCTTTTGGATGCCATTCGAAAGGCGCGAGTTGCTTCGGGTGAAGCGGGGGGGATTACTCAGCATATTGGTGCCTATTCCGTAACGCTAGATAAAGGAAAAATTACCTTCATCGATACACCTGGCCACGCTGCTTTTACGGAGATGCGCGCACGTGGAGCTCAGGCAACTGATATAGTAATTTTGGTAGTCGCTGCAGATGATGGTGTGATGCCTCAAACTGAAGAGGCGATTCGCCACTCTCAAGCTGCGGGTGTGCCGATTATTGTGGCGGTCAACAAGTGCGACTTAGCGGGGGCCAATCCTGACAAAGTTACTCAGGAGCTAGCGGCTTTTGACTTGTTACCTGAAGCATGGGGTGGAGATACACTCTATGTCCATACTTCCGCGACCAAAGGTTCGGGGCTAGATGAGCTCTTGGATAGCATATTACTTCAAGCTGAAATGCTTGAGTTGAAGGCGAATCCCAAGCGGGAAGCAGCGGGGATTGTCCTCGAGGCTCAGTTAGATAAAGGGCGGGGGCCGGTGGCCACCATTTTGGTTCAACAAGGGACACTCCAGCGAGGCTCATTTGTGGTTGTTGGGGAGCATGCAGGTAAAGTTCGCGCAATGTCGAATTATACTGGCAAGCAAGTAAAGTCCGTAGGCCCTTCCGAAGCGGCTGAAATTATAGGTCTTGAGGGAGTTCCTAGTGCGGGAGATAAGTTCAATGCAGTCGCTAGTGCGGATGGTGCTCGCGAAGTTTCTGAATACCGACTCGCTCAGCGAAAAGAGAAAGAGAAAAACGTCGGCACCAAGATGTCCTTGGAACAATTGATGAGCAAGATGAAGGGCGAAGAAAAACTCGACCTCAAGGTGGTTATCAAAGCAGATGTTCAAGGTTCATTAGAGGCTCTCAAGGGCGCTTTGCTCAAATTAGCGACAGATGAGGTTGGCGTTAGCGTGGTTTACGGTGGCGTTGGTGGAATTAAAGAGTCCGATATTATGCTTGCTGCAGCCAGTGAAGGCTTGATTCTTGGCTTTAATGTTCGGCCAGATAGTAATGCGCGCCGAATAGCTGAACGAGAAGGTGTTGAGATTCGGACCTATAATATCATCTATGAAATTGTTGACGATGTGAAAAAAGCGATGGAGGGCTTACTGGCACCTGAGTCTCAAGAGAAGGTTGTTGGTCGAGCTGAGGTTCGTGATATTTTCAGAGTTAGCAAAGTCGGGGTGGTTGCGGGCTGTCGTGTTGTGGATGGTAAGGCGGTGCGCGCAGCAAGCGTGCGAGTTTTACGGGATAGTGTTGAAGTCTATTCTGGTAAAGTTGGTTCACTCTTTCACTTCAAAGATTCAGTACGAGAAGTGGAGTCTGGTAGTGAGTGTGGGGTTAGTGTTCAGGGATTTAACGATGTGAAAGTTCAAGATGTTTTTGAGTTCTTTACCCTCGAAGAGGTCAATAGAACATTGGATTTTTCCCACGCAACAAATTAAAGTGAATCTTGATGGTTGTTGGGGTAATGGAGGTTCACATAGCGCTTTACGATAACGAGTCGTTAAAGTTAAAGCGGTCTGTGGTGAAGCGC
>CAXGXL010000636.1:0-2858 GCA_964013555.1 uncultured bacterium | reverse complement strand
AAAAGACATAGGGGGCAAAGCCGCGGCGGTTAAGAAAAATAATGGCTTGCTCTTGTGCTTGTACGCAGTCTTCAATGGCTTTAACTAAAGGTTCCGTAAAAATCCCGTCTCCCACACGTTGGGTATCCGCCAGGGGAATAACCTCCACTGGAGGTAGTTTTTGGCTGAGGACTCGCTTGGTCAAGCGCAGATGCCCGTATCGTTTTTCGTCTGCGTTGCGGCGAGTCTCAAGAGAGGGGGTTGCCGAGCCTAGAATGCACAGGGCGTTTTCGTAGCGGCTGCGAACGACGGCCAGATCTCTTGCGTTATAGCGTGGATTTTCTTCTTGCTTAAATGAAGTTTCATGTTCTTCGTCGACGATAATGACGCCTATATTTTCTAGGGGTAAGAAAATTGCGCTACGAGCACCAAGACCGATTTTGGCTTCGCCATTTCGAATTCTGCTCCATTCATCGCGGCGTTCCGCCGGAGTTAGGCCGGAGTGAAAAGTAGCGACGGAATTGCCAAACCGAGCTCTAAAACGTCCCCCCAACTGCGGGGTAAGGGCAATTTCTGGAACTAAAACAAGTGCTGTTTGGCCCAGGGCAAGGCATTCCTCTATGATCTGCAAATAGACTTCGGTTTTCCCGCTGCCGGTCACGCCTTGGAGCAAGAATGTCCCATATTCAAAGGCATGCAATTTGGCACGGAGCTCTTGAATAACTGCAGTTTGTTCAGCAGTGGGGGCAAGTGGCCGATCGGGTTTAACGACGACATCGTACGGGTTTTTGGATTGAAGAACTTCACTGCGTTCTACCAAGCCATGTTTTTCGAGAGTTTTGAGCTTAGAGTAGGCGTTAGAGTGAGCTTTGCTTAGTTCTTTAACCGTGATTGTATTCTCGGTTGGTATTGACTCCAGAAGGGCTTTGCTTTGGGGGGAGATTCTCGCTGGACTTTCTTGTGGAGCGCTGATTCGTCGATAGGCTGCTACTTTGCGGGGACCTTTGTCTCCTACGACAACTGGTTCTAACCATCCTTTCTCCGCTAGCCGCTTTAAGCGGCCGATTGTTGAGCGTTTGGTCCAATGAAAGGTGCGCTCGAGGCCGGTAGAGCCGAAGCCTTCCGGATGGTCTTGCCCATAGCTAAGAATTTGTTTTTGTGCCTGGGTCAGTTTGCTCTGGAGTGCGTGAACTCCTTGTGGGCTAAGTTTGTATCGAGTTTTGGGATTGCGTGCCGCCATAGGCAGGGCTGCGTGCAGAACATCACCGCTGCGGCTAGCGTAGTATTGGGCGGTGAATAAAATTAAATCCATCAGGACTTTAGGGAGGGTAGGGCGTGAGTTGTCCAGCGACTCAATAGGGCGAATATCGAATGGAGGTGGCTCTGATTCGGAAGAGTTAAAGATTATTTTGGCGATGTAGCCATTGGCTTTTCGGGGGCCTAATGGGACTTTGACTGCAGACCCAATGGCAATTTGGTCTTTGAGTTCGTTGGGAACGCTGTAGTCGAGGGTATCTAGAGGTTGATCGAGAACAATCTTTACACGTTCTGGCAAGGAGGTGCTTTGTTCCATTACTTTCCCAAGCAAAGTAGCGCATCCCTAAGGGGCCATTTTAGTTTAATTTAAAGAGGCTCTCAGGTAGAGATTGATTTTTCTTGGCTTCCACCACGTTGGAGCGACTAAATAATGTTCCATTTCGATAGGTTTCGATGATCTGCGGGTAAATACTTCCAGCCGGTGAGGCGTCGTAGTCCAAAAGGGTCATTTCGATTTTATCCCCTGATTGTTGGCCGTTAACGTAAATTAACCAATGAACTGGAAGAAAGGAGGCTTTGTCGATCCAAACTTGGGGTTTTTCCTTTTCGTAGTATTTCGCACCGATTATATAGACCGCTTTACTTTTGAGCCGGCCAAGGGAAACCTGGGTAGTGTCGATTCCTGAGCGTTCGAGGCTCTTGAGCATGCGCTTGGACGCGTCATCGAGTGTTTTGCCCTTGGGGAGCATTAAGCTGCCGATCAGGTTCGTAATTACACTATCAGATGGAACTAGCTCCGAGGCGGTTCCCACGGCACTTTTCCCCTCATGCTCGACGTAGACGGCTGTTTGTTGGGCAGTTTGCACCCGGCGAACTCGTTCAGGGCGTTTGAGGTAGAGCCTTTCTTCTACGACTTCATTTGTTTGAGCGTATTCGGTAGACAATTTTAGTGCCCAATCTTGTGCTTTAATGCGTCGTTGCTTGTCCGCTAGCATACGCATGATGAATTCAGGCGGGAGAATATACGCTTGGGCAGAGGCCGCAAAGAAAAGGCCGATAAAGACAATGGTTGACACTATGCGTTTCATGGAAGTGACCGCATAGCAGAGCTATCCGCATTGGGCAATTGTCAAGACCAATTACTCAAAATCCTTGAATCTTAGGGAGATTGGATGTTTTAAGTCGTACATAAGGAGGATGCTCGTGGATGTGAGTGTTGCGACATTTGAACAAGAGGTCATTAACAAGAGTTTTCAAGAGCCGGTGCTGGTGGATTTTTGGGCACCTTGGTGCGGTCCTTGTCGAGTGCTAGCCCCTGTTTTGGAAAAATTGGAGCAAGAAGCAGCGGGCAATTGGAAGCTAGCGAAAATAAATACCGATGAAGAGCCTCAGCTTGCCCAGGCCTTGCGAATTCAGAGTTTACCTGCGGTTAAACTATTTTATCAAGGACGGGTGGTGAGTGAATTTAGCGGAGTTCAACCAGAGCCTGTGGTGCGCGATTGGATTGCGCAGGCGCTTTCTTCGGTAGGGGCGCCTAGCGAGCCACCGGGACCAGCGGAGAATGGGATTGAATTCATTAAGGAAATGATGCGTACGGGGCGGATGGACGTTGCCGCGCAAGC
>CAXGXL010000635.1:0-2867 GCA_964013555.1 uncultured bacterium | reverse complement strand
CCTAGTATCGGGGGGGATACAAAAATGGTGCTCTCGTTGGACGAATTATCTATGGCTTGCTGAGAAAGACTGTCATGTTTTTTTTGTCCGGGGTTTTGGGGGGCAGACCAATCCAAATTATCCGAAATACTTGGGTTAAACTGATTTCGGAGATCTCGCTTTCTTATTGATATTACGACGTTTTTAAGTGCGATGATCCATCTTTTTTCGGAAGTTTTGACAAGATTGCCAAGGGGAGCGTACCCTTTGGTGTTACCGCATTGTGGCGTGAGTTGCCCTGAGGCGATTAGGCAATTTCGTTGGTCGGCGAATGCCGCCGCGGAAATTGGCCCGCTAAAGATCAGGGCTTCGAGTGCCGTTGCTTTGAGTAAGAAGTCATTCGGCTGGGGTTGCAGCGGTGGTCTCGCGAAGGTAGGACCTAGGCAAGAGGAATATTCAATGTATAGCTTAGTGCGCCCCATTCTTTTTCAACTTGACGCTGAGACAGCTCACAACGCGGTTTTTCGCTTACTTCAAAGTCTGGGGGGATTGGGCCGGACCATGGCCAGCGCAGCCTATGGCCGCTCAAGTAAACGGCTGCGAACCGACCTTGCGGGTATGAAGCTAGCTGGCCCAGTTGGGCTCGCGGCTGGCTTAGACAAGAATGGGGTACTTGCCCCATTTTGGCCGCGTTTGGGTTTTGGTTTCGTCGAAATGGGAACTGTTACAGCTCATCCTCAAGCGGGAAATCCTAGACCTCGAATGTTTCGTTTTGTGGATCATGGCGCATTGGTTAATCGAATGGGGTTCAATAATGAAGGTTCCCAAGCGTTAGCAGAACGCTTGAAGTCCCTTGGCAATCGCAACCGCAGCGTGGGGGTGCCTGTGGGGGTCAATCTCGGTAAGTCGAAAAAGACTAGGCTCGCTCAAGCGGCAGAAGACTATGTTATTAGCACCAAGCGAGTTGCCGCTCATTGCGACTACTTGGTTGTCAATGTGAGCTCGCCGAATACGCCGGGGCTTCGTAAGCTTCAAGACCCAGGTTTTCTGAGGGATATCACGGCTCAAGTAAAGTCCCATAGTGAGATTCCTGTTTTTGTGAAACTCGCTCCAGATCTTGCGGATGAAGGATTGACTCAGGCGGTGCGGGTCGCGGTGGATGCTGGTGCGGCTGGCATCATTGCCACGAATACAACGATTGACCATCACGGGATAGCCAACGTTGGTGCCGGAGGAATGTCGGGGCTTCCATTAGCGCAGCGCTCTTTGGAGGTTATTAGGCACGTCTCAAGGCTGACAGAGTTGCCGATTGTTGGCGTAGGAGGAATTGCGAGTACCGAGGACGCAATGGCTGCGATTGCTGCCGGCGCTCATGTTATTCAATTGTATACCGCGTTGATTTTTCGTGGTCCTGGATTGGTGTCGAGAATCAATCGGGGTCTTCTTAAGGAAATGGACCGCCGCGGAATTGGTGATTTTGATGAGTTTCGAAGAGCGATTCAAGCGGACACTAAATGAGGTTGGACCGTGTCCTACTATCCCGAACGCATTATTTGTTTGACCGAAGAAACCACCGAAACTCTTTATTTACTAGGTGAAGAGGAACGAATTGTAGGGATCTCTGGGTTTACTTATCGGCCGCCAATAGCCCGCAAAGAAAAGCCGAAGGTCAGTGCTTTTATTGACGCAGATATTCCTAAAATAGAAGCTCTCAAGCCAGACCTTATTTTGGGATTTTCGGACATTCAGGCGGATATTACCAAAGAACTAATCAAGCGTGGTCATACAGTTATGACCTTTAACCAGCGTAGCCTAGAGGAAATATACCGGGCTATTGTTACAATAGGGGCTTTGGTCGGTCGATCTGATAGTGCATTAGAGCTGGTTTCTGGGTATCGCGAGAGAATCGAACGAATTGGGGCTCGAACCATAGGACGAGAGCGTCCCAGGGTTTATTTCGAGGAATGGCCAGATCCTATGATTAGTGGAATTCGATGGGTTTCTGAACTTATCGAGGTTGCCGGGGGAGACGATGTCTTTGCTTTTCTAAGCGACGGTGGTTTAGCAAAAGATAGAATCATTGACCCGAAAAGCGTCATTGAAGCACGGCCAGATATCATCATCGGCTCATGGTGCGGCAAAAAAGTAAAAAAGAACGAAATTGTGCAGAGGGCCGGTTGGTCTGAGATTCCCGCGGTTGTGAATAAGAGAATTTACGAAATCAACAGTACTCTTATTTTACAACCAGGTCCCGCGGCCCTGAGCGATGGTCTGGATGCTTTAGTGAAGATTGTGGATGACTGGGGCTAGATTAAAGAGTGGGAACTCTCCAAAAAAGACCAAGTCAAAGTCAATGCCACAGTGGGATTGATGCTAGGGGGTTCAACGGCCCGTTTTGGTGCTGGTAGTTCGAGGCCGCAATCAACTAAGCATCTGCTCGCTTTTTTTCTTGTTTATGAAAGCGGCAATTACAAGCACTCAGAGAGAAACTCTCTTCAAGTTCTATTCTCAAAGCTGGACTGTCAATGATGCCCGCCACCAGAAGTGGGGGTGCTGGTGTTTGAATTGTTAGAGATTAATTCGTCGGCATCGGCAGCATTAAAGTTATTTACGTGACAACCCAAAAGATAAGCGCTGTGCTGGTTTCCTTCAGTGGGTTGATAGATTCCATAGGACTCATTTTCGGGGCAAATTGGTGCAAATTTGTAGTCACTGCTACTGTGCTTTTGATACCCGAATGGAATGTTGATAAATCCCGTACTTATGGGAAATTCAGGTGACGCTTTTTCTCCGTGCTCTCCCCAGTAATAGGAGCATTCCCCCAGAAGAACATCATCGAAGCCGTCATCGCACAGCTTGTAACGTCCCCAGCAGTGAATTGCACCGTG
>CAXGXL010000634.1:0-2869 GCA_964013555.1 uncultured bacterium | reverse complement strand
ACGAAAATTCATTGACGACGTCGCTTGCCCTTATTTTGAACAAGTTGAATCTGCAGGACCGCTCCATGACCATTGAGGTCTGGCCTCATATTCCACGGGCTATGGGATTAGGCGGATCGGCAGCGTTGGCTGTTGGGGTTATCAGGGCATTGAGCGAACATTTTCGCCTTAATCTCAGTGATTTGGACATTAATGGCTTAGCATTTGAGGCAGAGAAGGTCGCTCATGGCACCCCGAGTGGAATCGATAACAGCTTGGCTACCTATCGAAAATTTATGCTTTATCAAAAAGGCCATCCGCCGAAGATGGAGCCCCTTGAATTATCAAAACCGATTCCTATTGTAATTGGGCTAAGTGGTGTTGAGAGCCTAACGGCAAAAATGGTAGCAAGAGTTAACGAGAATTGGAGCAAGAATCGATTTCTTTACGAACGCATTTTTGCCGAAATTGATGGTTTGACGCTACAAGGTGTAAAGGCACTGAAGAACTTCGATCTTGAGGCTCTGGGGGAGCTGATGAACATATGCCAAGGCCTCTTGAATGCGCTTGGGGTGTCGAGTTGGGAATTGGAGGAGTTGATTCAGATTGCTCGAACAAACGGGGCGCTCGGCGCGAAACTTACCGGAGGAGGCGGTGGCGGTTCCATGGTGGCTATTTGTCCCGATAGTCAGGAGCGTGTCGCAACAGCGATGAGGCGAGCGGGTTACCGGGCAATCATTTCCCAAATTGGATAGGATGAAGTTGATATGAGTGATTCTTTAGATCCGGTGGTTTCCTTTGACGATGAACCGTTGGTGTTGGTTGATTCTGCAGATCAAGTTCTGGGGTACAAAGACAAATGGAAATGTCATCAAGGTGATGGTGAGTTGCACCGTGCTTTTTCTATTTTCATTTTTAACAGCAATAATGAGTTACTCCTCCAACGTCGTAGTGGAGAAAAACCATTGTGGCCTCACGTGTGGGCGAACAGTTGTTGTAGTCATCCTCGTAAGGGTGAGGAGTTCTCTGATGCGGTACATCGTCGTCTGCGCGAAGAGCTCAATTTGGAAACCAATTTGAAGTTTCTTTTCAAATTTGAATATCAGGCTCGTTACAAAAGCGTAGGTTCCGAACATGAACTTTGTTCGGTATATATAGGTCGCTCGGATGAGAAAGCCTGTGCCAATAAGAACGAAGTTGAAGAGTTGCGCTACGTGGGCGCACAAGAGCTAGACCGCCTCTTATCCGAAGATGTTGGGGTGGATGGTGAGGAATTGTATTCACCCTGGCTCAAAATTGAGTGGAGGAGAATTCGGGCCGAGTATTGGGATCAAGTAGAGAGTCTTTAGAGACGAGGTCGGATTTTTATTTGTAGTTAGCCAGTGGCTTTAGGTAATCAGATTGGGTTGAAATAACGAGTGTATCGTTTTCCTTGATCGTTTTCTCGTAGCTTTCGAGACTCTTGATGAATTCATAAAATTCAGGATCTCGATTGTAGGCTTCTGCGTAAACACTGGTAGCTTTTGCGTCGGCAGCTCCCTTAATTTGTTGAACCTTCAGGTAAGCTTCAGATTCAATGGTTTTTAGGGTTTGATTGCGCTTTCCGTTGATTCTACTCGCGTCAGCATCGCCTTCCGCTCGGTAGGTGTCCGAGAACTTCTGGCGTTCTGCTTTCATTCGGTTGAAGTTGTTCTGACGCACGGACTCGGTGTAGTTGACCCGCTGAAGCTGAACATCACGAAGTTCTATGCCAAAATCGGGGGTCGCTTCGCGCGCTTTTTCCAGAATCATGCGGGTTAATTTTTCACGCCCAACTTTGATTTGAATGGCCTCCACCTCTGCTGGATCACTTGTTGTGACTTCGCCTTGGACATCGAAGCTACGATTGCTTTCTCGGACTACTTCGATAAGATCGTGATTCGCGATCACATTTCGGGTCGCAGAGCCGATAATATCGTCTAAGAGTGACTGCGCCCGGCGCTCCGTTTTGGCACTTGTGAAGAATTTAAGGGGATCGTCAATTTTCCATCGTGCGTAAACATCGACCCAGATGTAGGTCTTTTCTTTAGTTGGCATTTCATTGGCATCGCCGTCCCAGTCGAGCCAACGTTTATCAAAGCGATTTACTTTATGGATAAATGGTACGCGAAAATGAAGCCCCGGGTCTTTAACGGGGTCACCAATTGGCTGACCGAATTTGGTAATGATGACCTGTTCAACTTCAGATACCTGATAGGCAGAAGAGGAGATCAGAACAAGACAGATAACGATGGGAATAAAAAGAACGGATGCGACCTTCATTATTTTTTGTCCTTTCCTAGGTGCAATAGAGGCAAGAAGTTCTTGGAGTTTTCGTCAACCAAGACTTTGTTTTTCACCTTGGGAAGAACTTTATTCATCATCTCAAGGTAGAGCCTTGCGCGAGTTACTCGTGGTGCTTTGCGATATTCAGCCTGAATGGCATTGAAACGATTGGCATCACCAACTGCTTCGTTAACTCTTTCCACGGCGTAGCCTTTAGCTCTAGCAATTTGTTCGTCTGCCAACCCTTGAGCGGCGGATATGGTCTTTTGGTAAGCTGCTTGCGCTTCGTTGATTCGCCGCTCTTTTTCTTGCTTGGCTTCTTCGACTTCTCTCAGAGCTGGTTTGACGGGGTCGGGAACGTTTGCATCCTGTAATTTCAGCTGAACAATTCTGATGCCAGTGTCATAGAATTCATTGAGTTTAGTTAAGCGGTCCATGGCTTCGCGCTCAATTTGCTCTCGGCCCGATGTAATGAGCTCATCGATGGAGTGATCACCAACAATAGAACGCATAGCGGCTTCCGACATGAGTCGAAGGGTGGTGTCGATGTCTCGAAAATTGAAGAGGTATTTTTCTGGACTGTCAA
>CAXGXL010000633.1:0-2873 GCA_964013555.1 uncultured bacterium | reverse complement strand
TCCTCAAAAACTCCGGCTACATAGATAATCTAGGTGACAACAACTAAGTTACTTGCGCTTTAATTTGGCGAGCTGAGTTCGAGCCGCTTGAAGCCGAGTGTCTTTCCGAATGACCAAGTACTTAATCAACTGCTGACAATTCTGCGTACCGTACCCATAAGTATCGACTAGTGGGTGGTCCATGCAGGAGCGAAGCAAGTACTTTTCCCCGAGTTGGCGATCTTTCGGTAGCCCCGCAAATTCCGAGTTATCAAACTCCGGAAGAATCATCTGGCCCGCGATTCTACATGCCAAAAAGTCGAAACTAGACTGCGCTTTGTCGCAAGCTTCCCGGTTGACCTCTAGAGATATCAAAACCAACTTCTTATCTCGCTGCGCTTTATTTGCTCCTTTTTGATTCTTCAACGTCTTTTCATCTCGCCCCTCCATCAAGTTTTTCTGCTTACTCTCTTGGGACAACCTCTTTTTTTGAGAGAGCTTTTTATCCCGCTCCCTTAAAATAAGCCGCCTCTCACTTAGAGTATCCGCCTCGGACTCACTTAGCTGGCGATAGCACTTCGCCCGGTACTCGTCCTTATCCCAAGTGAATTGAGAATAAAGATACTTGTGTCGTTGTTCGGCAACAATATCAGAACTCGAATCGTATTCCTTATACTGAGCATAGGGCCGAGGAGGCATTAGAATCACATCACACCCACGAGCATGGCCCAACTCTAAGGCGAGCTCCCTAGGGAAAGGCTCATCTCGGAGAACCTTAATTGCCAACCAGCCAACGTAAGTGTACTGAGCCACACGAAATTCACGGGGCAAGTCGCTGGCGGCAATCAATCGCGGTTGGGATGTACGTTGTTTAAAAGTCCCTTCTATTTCAACGCTGTACTTTATCGACGGTTTGGTCGGACTACAGCCCACAACCCCACCGACCAAAAGAAGTGCAAAACAAAATAAAATAGATGGATGCAAGAACCTAACGTGCACAACGCTTCTCAAATCAGTGGACGTAAATAAAGGTTGATCTTCGGAATCGAGCTACGACCCAACTCTATTCCCACACCGTGAATCGGGTGATTCTCCATCGCCCCGCTCTCAATTCCTTTGCCCGCGGCAACCGCCATTTCGTCCAAAAGGCCTGTATCGTATTTAAAATCCTCGAGGTACTTACGCACTCCTAAGATAGGAGAGCTCTCGGAGCCCGATTCCGTCACAAAAAAAGCGGTGCATTTGAAGGTAGGTGTAGCCCCTGACGCAACCCCAATCGCAAGTTCAATATCATCGGAAAGCAGGGGGCCATCAACGGTTTGAATTAACCTCTCGCACTGCTCAATCATATCATCAGCCCGCCAATCAGCTTGACTTGCAGTAATACGTCGAACTTCATCGGCTAAGTGCTCGCGAGGAATTCGCGTATAGAGTTTAAGCCGAGCAGAACTATGATTCGACACATCCATTCCCACCCCATGAAAAGAAGCCACCGTCGAGCTCTCATAAATCCTATCGTAACAATCGAGTGCATCAATTTTGGCCCGCTCCATCATACTTAAGACTCGATCTCGGTGCGTCCCCCCTACCCCAAGTCGCGTATTCAGATAGAGTTTCAGAGCCAGATGGTCTCCTCTAGGAACAAACCCCCACAACATTCCTTGAGCCATAGGCGAATGCTCTGCCAAAGCCTCCAAATTAGGGAATGCTAAAGCAAAAAGATCTGCTACGAACTCAGCGTTCTTAAGTGTTCCGCCCTCGGCTAAGTAAATTTTAAACCCGTTGGCCAAAAGATTAGTAAGGCTCATTGGCAAAGTAGGAGCGGGTTTACCCTGAGTTAGATACCCCATTGCTTGGAGTGCGCCCTCCGAATAGGTCAGAGCGAATTCAACAATATTCGGAATGGTCTGAACTACCTGAGTTTGAAATCGAGAAAGAGGATCTTGGGTAACAACGCTATCGTCATACTCTTGACGAAGTTGACTCATAATTCGACGAAAGCGTTCTACCTCTACATCGGGATCCGAGTAGAGCCTAGTAGCTGCCGCCCGAAGCATCCCTATGGAGCGCTCTTCGTATGATTCTATATTCGTTGTAATAGACTGCAGTTCAAGCATTGTAATGGTTTATAGAGGACTGCACACCCCGAAACAATTCATTAGTCTACTTTTGCATGCGCGCAAGAGTTTGCATCGAGGTATCTAGAAGCTGATCGAACATTCGACGGGTTTTCGCTGCAGTTGCTCCTACCTCCTTAGCAGCGCTCTTCGAGCTCCCTATGGATCCCTGAGTGAACCGCATCGCGTTATTGTAGAGAGTGTCTATGGGTTTTCGCAGCGCATCCCCCGCACGGCTCACTGCCGCATCAACCATACGTTCCAATTGCGCCATATGGAGCCCACCACGAACCATCCCAAACCGTCCTTGGCGTCCCTCAAAAAATCGGGTTCCGGCGTCTGCCCGAGCATCCAACTCCGTTAGGCGTTCTTCCAAATTCTGGGGCAACTCCTTAGGAGGCGCTTTGGTCACCTCTGAACTAGAGCCCGCATCAAATGCTTCACTTCCAGGACCAAATTCCGCCAAATCCTCTGGTGCTATTCCGGTTTCATACGAAGTCATTAAGGACTCAAAATAAGCAAGTTCTTTATTACGAGTATCAATCGCCTCTTGACGGTCTTGGATTTCTTGTTGAAGAACTGCTTTTTCAGCCTGCGCTGCTGAATCAGTTCCAAGAGCGCTAATCTTATCCCGGTTAGAAGTTATAAGCTCACTATCTCTTTTGTTTGCTTCTGTAGTAGAGCTCAAAGCATTCGCAAAGTTCTCATCGACCTCTTTATGGACCGGGCGCCGAGGTACCATCGCATTGTCAAAGATATTAAGGGTTTCCAATTCAA
>CAXGXL010000632.1:0-2877 GCA_964013555.1 uncultured bacterium | reverse complement strand
CAAAGGTTACGAGGGTACTTCGGATATTGAGCAATTGCTGGATGATGCTGAGGCCACCATTCTCGAAATTAATTCCGATCGCGATAAGAAAGCTTTTACGCCACTCAAGGAAATTATCAAAGTTGCGTTTACCGAGATAGAGAAGCGATACGAGCAAAAGTCAGCGGTTACGGGGATTCCAACTGGTTTTTCGCTCTTTGATAAGATGACAGCCGGATTACAACCTTCTGATTTGATCATAGTCGCCGGGCGGCCCTCCATGGGGAAGACAGCACTGGCTTTAAATATGGCTCAAAGCGCTGCGGTTAGTGCAGATAAGAATGTTGCGATTTTTTCTCTCGAGATGTCGAAAGAGAGTTTGGTACAGAGGATGCTTTGTTCGCAGGCCCGCATTGATGCGAGCCGCATGCGTGGCGGATTTTTGAAAGACAGTGATTGGCCGAAGTTAGCCAAAGCAGCGGGGCAATTGTCTCAAGCTAATATCTTCATTGATGACACTGGCGCTATTTCGATCATGGAAATGCGTTCTAAGTGTCGGCGGTTAGCTGCTGAAAAGGGATTAGACCTGATCATGATCGATTACCTGCAGTTGATGCGTGGTCGAGCGGGATCCGATGGGAGCCGCGAGCGAGAAATCTCTGAAATCTCACGCGGCTTAAAGGCCTTAGCCCGGGAATTGAGTTGCCCCGTTATGGCTTTGAGCCAGCTCAATCGTTCCTTGGAATCTAGGCAGGATAAGAGACCTATGTTGTCAGATTTGCGGGAATCTGGGGCGATTGAACAGGATGCGGACGTTATTTGTTTCGTTTATCGAGACGAGTATTACAACCCGGAAAGCGAAGCGAAAGGTCAAGCCGAATTGATCATCGGTAAGCAAAGAAATGGGGCTACGGGTACGGTCCATCTTAATTGGCTTAATCAATTTACCCTCTTTACAAATCTTGAAAAGGAGCCTGCCTAGGGCCCACAAGGTCAAGTTTCTAATCAAACTCGGGCCCCGATTAGTCGCTGGAGATCTAATACCAGATTCTAAGCGTCTCTTAGTGAGGCTAAGAGTTTGTTGGGAGCGCCGTGCTCTACTTGACATCTATTCTTGCCCTCGATAGACCCCAGCTCAATCTGATTAACCCCAACTCCAGACGCGGAGTTCCAATGGCCGAGCCTGTATTTAAACGCATTCTTCTTAAACTATCTGGTGAGGCGCTTCAGGGCGATCAGGGATTTGGAATTTGTCCTACTGTCATTGAGTCCATTGCATCTCAGGTAAAAGAAGTCTGGGAGCTGGGGGTTGAGGTGGCCATCGTCATCGGCGGTGGCAATATCTTCAGGGGTGTCAAGGCTAGTGCTTCGGGAATGGACCGGGCGACTGCAGATTACATGGGGATGCTCGCCACAGTCATGAACGCGATGGCCTTGCAGGATGCTTTTGAGACCGCCGGTGTTCCGAGCCGGGTGCAGTCTGCGATTGAAATGCGAGAAATTGCCGAGCCCTATATCAAACGCCGAGCGATGCGGCATCTGCAGAAGGGCAGAGTGGTTATTTTCGGTGCAGGTACCGGCAATCCGTTTTTTACGACTGACACCGCCGCCTCTTTGCGGGCCATGGAGATTCATGCTGAGATCATCATGAAGGCTACCAAAGTGGATGGGGTGTATGATTGCGATCCGATGCGAAACCCTGAGGCCAAAAAATACGACCGCTTGCAGTATATCGAGGTACTTCAGCAAAATCTCAATGTTATGGATTCCACAGCAATTTCGCTATGTCGGGACAACGATTTGCCAATTATGGTCTTTAACCTCCATGAAAACGGTAATATTAAGCGAGCAGTGGTTGGTGAGAACATCGGCACCTTAGTCGGTGAGCTCAAGGGCCCGGCTACGGAATAATCTTAGCTGAATTCGTTTGGGAGATGGATTCAAGGAGAAGTGCGGGATGGAAATTATCGATGACATTTTGGAGCAGCTTAGCTCGGAACTTGGGGCGGTTTTGGAATCGTTGAAGGTGTCTTTGGGGCGCTTGCGCACAGGACGTGCGAACGCAGCGCTTTTGGATGGGATTCGAGTAGACTATTATGGAACTCCCACTCCCCTGACTCAGTGTGCGCAGATAAGTGTTCCTGAGCCTCGAATGATTACCGTCAAGCCGTGGGAAAAATCGATTCTACAAGCGATAGAGCGTGCAATCATGCAGTCCGAGCTTGGGTTGAATCCGCAAAATGATGGGGAGATGCTCCGATTGCCTGTTCCCCAATTGACCGAAGAGCGGCGAAAGGGACTTGTTAAACAGGCTAAAGGTAAGGGTGAGGAAGCCAAGATCGGTATTCGGAATCACCGCCGTGATGCGAATGAGTTGCTAAAATCCGCAGAGAAAGACAAGGAAATTTCAGAGGATGATTTGAAGCGTGCGCTGGTGAAAGTGCAAAGCTTGGTCGATGATGGCGTCGCGAAAGTCGACGATATATTGGTCAAGAAAGAGCAAGAAATTCTCGAAGTTTAGTTTCAAGTGTCCGATTCAATTTCAATGCTCCGGCCAAAATCCGGTCCTTCTTCTTTGCCGTCCGATGAAACCCGGCCTAGGCACGTTGCTATTATTATGGATGGTAATGGTAGGTGGGCTACAGAACAAGGTCTGCCTCGAATTGAGGGACATCGCCGGGGGGCCGAAACCGTTAGAGACATTACGACTTATTGCCGTGAGATCGGTATTCGGTATTTAACCTTGTATTCGTTCTCGGTTCAAAATTGGCAACGGCCTGAGGCTGAAGTTCTTGGTTTAATGAACCTATTGGAGGAATATTGTCGAGAGCAACGAGCTCTTTTCATGCGCAATGAGATTCGCTTGTCCACTATTGGGCGCTTAGATAGGTTGCCACC
>CAXGXL010000631.1:0-2877 GCA_964013555.1 uncultured bacterium | reverse complement strand
AACTGGTACGCTAGTGAGCAAAGTACAAAAAAATAAGAGGTGTTATTATGGCCAGGTCCATCTTTGAATCAGTCACGTTTCGCCCCCCCGAAAATTGGGCAGATGCATCGGTGATTTCGTTCGTAAATCCAACCACTGACAACTTTCAAGCTAATATTGTAGTCACGCAACACCATCTTGATAAATCCACCCTATCCGAGTACGCACAACGTCAATCTCAAGAGTTTTCCCAAGAGGTTATTGATTACGAAGTCATTCAGAACTCGGAACACAAAAGCGATGGCCAAACGAGCTACACTCTCGAACACTCCTTTCTTGCGGATGAGCCAGTTCGAATTCAACAATTAATTTTGTTCGTTCAAAGTAAGCAGAGGGTCTACAGCGTATCTTGCACCCACGAAGCTAACGAATTCGAAACAATGCGCAGTGTCTTTGAGCAAACCCTCGCTAGTTTCCAAATCAAACAGGACGGGCCATAATCAAAAAACAAGTAATTTCAAACAATTAAAGTTGTTGACGTCTCGGTCTTGTCATGCAGTAATCCCCTGAGGTAAGCAATACTCTTGGGTTGGTATTGGGACAATGCCAGTCAAGGTGCCCACTAACCTACTAAGATTCAAGAGGAACTTATAAATGCTTAAGCAATTCGTGGTTATTTCTCTTGCAGTGTCTTTACTTTCCGGTTGCGGTGAAGACAGCGCAAATTCCATAGGCAGCGTTCAATGGCGCTTCAATTACGGAGATTGGACCGACAACACCGAGACAGCGAAAGACGATTTGCGCGATTGTGCCAACCAGCCAAGCAGTGGTCAGTATGCCGGTAACGAAGAAAATCCCTACCCAGCAATTAGCAAAGTACGGGTCTTTATAGAAGACCCCGACGGGCAAGTGCCTAACTCCGACAAGGAATTCGATTGCGCCTTGGGCTACGGCTCCAGCAAAGTAGATATTCTAAGCATGACGCGGCAAGTTTACGATATTACCGTAGAGGCCAAAGATGCGGCCGGAAATGTACTCTACCGGCACAAAGAACTTGATGTTGACCTTTCAGTTGTCGCTGCCCACGACTATGAGTTAAAAGCGGTCACCAGCGAGACGACCTTCTTTCCAACCTACGATGGAGGGGTAAACTGCCCACAAGGAGTCAGCCAATTACGCTATTCATTCTTCACCGACGAGGCCAGGAGAGCCGACGATGGTCAAGCCACTTACCTACAAGTTGCGACCCAGCCCTGCACGTCTGGCACTTCCAATACCATTATTGCCCGAGGCATCCCTGTAGAGCCACAAATGGGTTCTAACAACACCTACAATCCAACGATGTACACCCTTAAACTTGAAGCCCTTGATTCTGACGGAGCAGTTACCCACTGCGGCTGGGACAACGTATCGAGGGCTTACCGTCCAGGAGACAACAAGAAGGGCATTAGCTCAGGAAACATAGATCTGAAGCCGGGAACTTGTTAGTCAAACCATAAACTCACATGGTAGATTGCTGAATCAAAGAGGTATTAATTGATGAACGAATCCACTGAAAGTCAGATACAAAATCAGCTCTTAGATCTATTTTTATTTTTGGGTTCCGAGTGGATTCTCCACTTGCTCCTAATCTTGAGCGTTATCTCGGTAGCAATCACTCTCGAGCGAATCTACCATTTCTGGGTGCATTGTCGCGCGGCTGTAGATCTACCCAACCAAATCAACGCTCATTTAGCAGGCCAAGAGCTCAAAGATGCCAAGAACCTTCTTCATAAAGACAGGTCTCATGTAGCAGCGGTTGCAATGGAAGGCCTTGAGAATATGTCTCGCGGTCCGGCCGCCGCTGAAGAGCTTATGGCTGCAGCAACCAAACAAGCAAAAACTAAAATGGAACGAGGCTTAGCTTTCTTAGGAACACTAGGAAACAATGCTCCCTTTATTGGGCTCTTTGGCACCGTACTCGGTATCATTCGAGCTTTTCGGGATCTAAGTCAAAATACGATGGAAGGCTCATCCGCAGTCATGGCCGGGATCGCCGAAGCGCTGGTTGCCACAGCAGTTGGGCTACTAGTTGCTCTACCAGCTGTTGCTATCTTCAATCTATTTCAGCGTTATATTAAGGGACAGATCGTACAATCCGATGCCGTAAGCCATGTTGTACTTGCTCACCTAAAATCTTCAGAGAAATAGGAGATATCTATGGCGGGTAGTACATCGGACGCCGACGAAGAAATCATTACCGCCATCAACGTCACACCTCTCGTGGACATTATGTTGGTGCTTTTGATCATCTTTATGTTAACCGCAAATCTTATCGACAATCCGGCTATTGAGGTAGATTTACCAGAAGCCTCAACCGGAGAGGCTTCTGAACCAACGACGGTGGCATTGGTACTTACTAAAGATGGTACAATCTACCTCAACGGTGCACCCACTGACGAAGATGGGTTGCGAGCGTTTATTCCTGGAGTGGTAAAAGAAGATCCGAAAAGCCAAGCCATTGTATCAGCAGATAAGAGTGTTTCCCACGGCCAGGTAATAAGACTCATAGACATTATCCGCCAGCTCGGACTCTTCCGCTTTGCCCTCAATATAGATCCAAGTGCAGCAATGAACGTCGAAGCCACGCCAAGTGATATTTCTCCTAAGAGCCCGGCAGCCCAATAAATGAAGTCGCACTGGCTGCAATACACCGTAACGGGAGTTATTTCTTTTCTTCTCCACGTTGCTTTTTTCGGAGGAGTGTCTAGCCTTGCCGAGCGACAACCTCCTAAGCGAGCTACCATTTTAGAGTTTGCCGTCGCCCCCCCCCCTCCTCCCAAAGAAGAGCTCGAACCCGAGCTCAAACCTGAGCCGAAGCCCGAACCGAAACCTCAAAGAAAGCCGCCTCCCCCCAAA
>CAXGXL010000630.1:0-2878 GCA_964013555.1 uncultured bacterium | reverse complement strand
GTGAATTGACGGAATTGATTTCTTGAATCAAGGGTAGCAATAAGTCACGTTGATATAAAGCATGAGGACTGTAAATGAGATTGGGTGAGCCAGAAGAAATCATTTTCTTTAAGGATGCCTCTATTGGTTTGGAGGCTGTGTTGGTCATTGATCACACCGGTCTAGGACCGGCTGCCGGCGGGATTCGAACTAAAGCTTATGGTTGCTTCGAGGATAGCATTGCTGATGCGGCACGCCTAGCTCGAGCTATGACCCTTAAGTGCTCGATTGCGGGGTTAGATGCGGGTGGGGGTAAACTGGTCGTCCGATTGCATGAAGACTCTAACCGAGCAGCCATATTTAGTCGGTTAGGAAAGGAAATTCAGAGACTCAAAGGCCGTTTTCACAGTGCAGGTGATTTTGGCACAACGGCTCAAGATTTAGCTTGGGCTAGTGCCGAAACAGATTACCTTCATACGGATACAAAGACTCTTGTAGAGTCGGTAGCCCGAGGGCATCTGCGCTGCGTAGAGGCTTGCTTGGGGGTTGCGAAGGCGGAGTCTTTGAAGGGAAAGTTCGTTGCTGTTCAAGGCTGTGGTGACATAGGTGCTTCGGTGGTGCAAAATTTACATCAAGCCGGTGCGTCATTAGTGATCGCCGATATTGATGCGTCTAGGCTTGAAGGTTTTCGCAATTTGGTAGGTATTGAGGAAGCGTCTCCGGATTCGATTCTGTATAGAGATGTCGATTTGCTAGCTCCTTGCGCTCTTGGGGGAGTGTTGAATCAAGAGGTGGTTTTGTCCTTGAAAACCAAGAATATCTGCGGCGCGGCCAATAACCTATTAGACTCACCGGATATTTCGCAGGCATTGCTGGGTAAAGGCGTCACGATTGTGCCTGACTTTATAGCGTCCGCGGGGGCGGTAGTGGATGGAATCGGCGAATCAGTAATGCGACTTAGTGACAGAGGCCCTTTGATCGATGCTCTAGGTGCGGTGACGAAGACTGTTTTACGAGAAGCTCAAATCAATGCTTGTTGTCCCTATGCGGTGGCTGAAGAATTAGCAATTCGAAGAATTGCTCATGGTTAATTTACCTATTGATGCCGTTTTGCCTGAACTGGTTAGTGCCCTTGAGTGCTGCGCTTCGGTGGTCTTAGAAGCGCCCCCTGGGGCAGGAAAAACGACGCGGGTACCCGGAGCTTTATTGGACGCAGGCCTCAGTGGTGAGGGCAAGATCTTGGTGATTGAGCCACGGAGGATAGCTGCTCGGCTTTCGGCCCATTTTGTGGCTCGGGAGCGGGGAACGAGTATCGGTGACGAAGTTGGATATCGGATTCGCCACGAAAGCAAAGTAGGTAAGACTTCGCGACTGATTTTTCAGACAGAAGGCCTTGTTCTTAGACAACTAGCTCTTGACCCAACCCTTAGCGAATTTGGAATCGTTATTTTTGACGAATTTCATGAGCGAAATATTGCAAGTGATTTGGTCTTGGCTATTTTGTCCCAATTGCAAAAGACGAGTCGACCTGACCTTAAATTGGTGGTGATGTCGGCTACCCTCAATGCCGAGTTTATTGAATCCTATCTCAGTGATTGCACCCGAGTGAGCTCCGAAGGTCGAATGTTTCCTGTTGAAGTGCAATTCTTGCCGCACCGTTCTGAACGTCGACTCGAAAAGGAAGTGCGTTCTGCGCTTTTAGGGGCCCTAAAGCATAACCAGGGCGATATCCTGATATTTTTGCCGGGCGTGGGTGAGATTGACCGGTGCATGGATGAATGTAAAGAAGTGATTGAAGGGGCTGATGCGATAGCATTACCCTTGCATGGTTCCCTGCCTCCCAAAGAGCAAGAGCGTGCGGTAGCCAAGGGCAGTATCCGAAAGGTTGTCTTCGCTACTAATGTTGCTGAGACATCGGTAACCATTGATGGTGTAACTACCGTTATTGATTCAGGGCTCGCTCGAATTGCAACCATGGCTGCAGGAGGGCTTTATACCTCACTTGGTTTGGCGCCTATTAGTCAAGCATCTGCGATTCAACGTGCTGGCCGAGCTGGGAGAACACAGGCCGGAATTTGCTTTCGTCTTTACACTAAATCGGATTTCAATCAGCGCCGGGCTTACGATACACCTGAAATTGTGCGCAGTGATTTGAGTGAGTCGGTTTTGTTGTTGGCTTCAATGGGGTTTTCGAACTTACGAACCTTTGATTTCATTACGCGACCGAAAGACGATTCGATAAGAACGGCTCAAAATTTGTTGCAGCGCCTTGGGGCGTTGAATGAACAATGCACAATAACGAATTTGGGGCGCAAGTTAATTACTTTTCCTCTTCACCCTCGATTTGCGAAGTTGTTGATAGAGTCTTTTCAAAACGGGCTATCTGATTTGGGAATCCTCGCCGTTTCTATTTTATCCGAGCGGGATTTTAGATTAAGACAAGAGCCACTTCCGTCGGGCCCTTCAGATGTGCTAGCTCTGTGTGACCTTTATCGCGATGCTCAAAGGGCCCAATTTGCTTCTCATCGAATTCGCAATCTGGGTCTAAACGAAAAAATCCTTCGGACTATTGAGAAGACTCGGATTCAATTGACCCAGCTATTCAATGCCAAATGGAGAGAAAAGATGGGGTCCACACAGGAGCCCAATCAAGTTTTTTGTCGACTCTTGATGAAGAGCTTCCCTGATCGAATAGCCAAAAGAGTGACGGCTGGGGGAGAACGCAAGGGGCAAAGAGAGGTTCTACTCATTTCCGGGGGGCGTGCTACGCTCACTGACGACTCCGGGGTCGGGGGTGCGGAATATGTTGTTGCCGTCGACATGGGCGAACGCAGATCTCAGGGAAGGGCGAAACTATCGGTTCGTATTGCAAGTGCAATTGAGGCGGAGTGGATCATGG
>CAXGXL010000629.1:0-2879 GCA_964013555.1 uncultured bacterium | reverse complement strand
TTCGCCGGGAACCGGCATCGTTTTTGTCAAGGGCGGTTTCTTCGTCTCGCAATGATATTCCGAATTTTTATTGGATAGCGAACCTTCAAGACGACATAAAAAAGGGCGCACCCTGGATTGGTTTTGCAAAATCCACCAACCCTGAAGTTGATATGCTCGAAGTGTGGCGCCTGTATAAGGATTCCACCGTGGGTGTTGCAAAGCGACATGAGCTTGAAGCAAAGTGGCATGAGCGAATTAAAGAACATGCTGCTATTTTGCGTCAGCGGGAAGCGAAAAGCACCTGTTCTAGTCTTGAACCTGACGATAACTGACTTTTATTTTGGGGTTACTTAAACTGTTTCTAGATTTTTTCAGGTAGGCGTTAACCTATCACCTAAGATTGCGTTGAAATGAAGCTAACCATTTTTTGCGTCTGAACAGAAAAGCCGACGATGCTAGCGACAATAATTGTAGATAATCAAAATGTTGGCAATTGCTTGGAGGAATATCATTTTGAGAGGTGTCTTCGTTCTCGGTTGGTAGTCCTTGGGCCCAATCTGGGGTGGGGAGGTTTGCTTGGTTCGCAGCATCACGTACATATTGGCTTAGCCAATCACCCCATTTGAAGACATCGACGGAGATAAGACTTCGGCATGTTTTCGTTGCAACCCGCGATGTTACCCCTATAACCCTTCCTAGATGGTCTAAAGCTGGTCCCCCTGAATCCCCAAAGCAAGCAGAGGTTTGGCCTCTCCATTCATTTACTTTTATTACATTGGAGGCATTGCAGTCTAAACCGGAGCACAAAATATTTAAGTTGTTTTTTCTTCTTCTTTGTCCGCTGTCTTGACTATTGGAAGAGGTCTTTCCGTAACCAACGATATCGTATGTTTCGCCAGCTCTAAGTTGCTCATCTACCCGGGGAGTCAAGAATTCCATGTCCTTGGTCACTGAATTATTTTTCAGGACTAGTAAAGCGATATCGTTGCCACAAAAAGAAGCGTCACTTGGAACAATAATCTCATCCACATTGACAAGGTTAAATACGTTTTGGAACCACAAAAACTCGCTGATTATATTAGTTTCATTGCTGATGTAGATGGTAGATGCAGGGTAGGGATCTTCAAACCGACTTTGTTGCGGTCCGCTGCACTGAACATTATCGTGGTATGTAGTAGGTGCAATGCAGTGTCTGGCTGTTAAGATAACATTAGGAGATATTAGTGATCCAGTACAGACGCTGTAGCTTACGAGGTCATTGACGATGTAAACGGCGAAAACGTTGGTGGTGGAATGGTCAATATTTCCATCGATAATCGATTTGGTAGTGCTTGTACGATTCGTTGTTTCGATAAAGTCCAATCCTAATTTGTTCGGTTGCAGCTCGCTGCCGCATCCGATGAGGGGAACAAGAGCGAGGGAAAAGATGATTTTGAGTAGGTTTGGGGCATTTGGTATTTGCATCAGTCAAGCAATTCCGGGTTGCCGTTTTCGGGCGCAACCAAAACCATGGGGTCTATTGTCTTATCCTTTTTTTGTTAACGTACTAAGTACGCAAGGGGTGTTGAACGTACGCGTTTAACTGGCCCACGGTTAAGAATATCGCTACATCTTTTTGAAAAAGAAATTGGCCTTTTTAAGTGTTCGTTTTGGAACACTTTTCTAGCCTTTGCTGGTGGGGTCCACTCGCACTCGGACTGGCCCACGGAGTCTATTGTGCGGCAGAATTTGGCTCAAGACAGACGCACTAGCTAGAGTTTGAGTATTACCCCCGAAGAACTTAACATAGTAGTATTCAGGAGAATTTCGGCTCGGTGAATGCTATCGGATTGCCGGACCTGCTAAATGTGGAGATAAGTCTTCGTTGTTCATTAAGGGCTGAATGGTTTTGGTAAGGCCATTTTCTACAAAGGCCAATTAGAGCCGAGGAGCTACGGAGAATTGGTTTCCCAGTCAAGGGAGTCGACGAGTGGTTAAGGTAGGAAGGCCCGGAAAACCTGACCAACCTTCCCGGTCTGGGGCCGTAAGAGACGAGTCTGGTGAGGCGAATAGTGATACTCGGACGAAACCGGAGAAAGTTAAGGATATAGATCAGCCATCACGACGACCGATAGATGCAGTAGAGCAAATACAAAGCCCGGCTTCTGAGCATAAGCTGACATCTGCTATTGGCACGGAGGGCGGTGCATTAAGGAACCCACTGTCCAAAGGTAGCGTTCAGTCGGGAGTCGAAAGAGGCAAAATCCCGCAACACCCTCCTATGGAGGATGAACTCCTGCAGCTTGCCGGAGTGACACCGCAAACTGCTCCAGAAAGAGACATTCCCCTCCCCCCAGAGAACGTTTTGGAAGCCTCAAAAAAGGAGCAGTCTGCCAGGCAGGCTCGTTCGGACCTAAAGCAGTCCGGGCCAGCCCGGTCCTCCCAGCAGCTATCGGGGGAATCATTAAGCCCACAAGAGAGAAGCGCAGCATCGCGAAAACAAGCTAGTGGTGTGCTCGCTGAAAACTCCGACACGACTCTTGCAGCGGCAAGTGAATTTCCCGAACCAGCACCATGGGTTCGTGCGTTGGATTTATTAAAAGACGCCATTAAGCAAGAAAGTAAAATCCAGCACGTTTCTCCTGACCCCAAGGTTTCGGTGGTAAATACTGGAGTGGGTGCTGCCTGTCGCCAGTTATGGGAGCAATCCACGGGAGGAAGCGAAGACCACGATAAATTGTTGGCTCACCTCCTCGGTGATCCCTTTATCCATCATACGTCCTTGGAAGGAGGATTTCACGCCCATTACCTCGAGTTCTTAGCACGTTTCATCCAGGGCAATCGGCACCTCATCGAGAGTTCACTCAGCGCACAGAACTTAATTAAACTCCTGGAGCAATGTCATGGGATGTGTGGGG
>CAXGXL010000628.1:0-2881 GCA_964013555.1 uncultured bacterium | reverse complement strand
TCGCCGTGGTACGTGATCCGTATGCCCGGTGATGTGGGAGGAGGGGCATCGTGAGATGCCTCCCTATCCCGATTATCACACAGGGAGGTGAGTCAATGATTCAATCTGGAAGCTGCCTTTGCGGCGGCGTCCAATATGAAGTAGCGGGCGACCTTAGCGATGTTTACAACTGCCATTGCTCCATGTGCCGCAAGCTTCATGCGGCGGCTTTCCGAACCTGTGCAAAGGTACGGGTCGATGACTGGCGGACTGTCAAGGGCCAAGAGCTGCTCAAAACCTACGAGTCCTCGCCGGGAGAGTTCAAGGTTTTTTGCGCAAACTGCGGTTCAAGCATTCATACAAAGTTCGATTCAAAACCGGAAGTCTATGCGCTGCCATTGGGTACTCTCGACACCGATCCAGGTGTACGTGCAGACCGCCATGTTTTCGTGGGCTGCAAAGCTCCGTGGTTCGAGATTACCGACGATTTGCCTCAATTTATTGAGAATGACTGAGGCAGTGATAACAAGCCGCGTAAGGCGTCCCTGTCGGGCGGCCGCTTCGCTCAGCGTTATGCAAATTTAGAAGAGATATGAGATACGAAGTTCGATGGAAAGAATTTTGGAAATCGGTGACAAAGCGCATGGCGTTGCTGCTCATTTTCTCAACTGTAGGCACATTCGCCTTTCGGTACCTTACTTCTGGATTTGATCTCAACGAAACATTTGGAAACGTATCGTTTCTAGAAGTATTGGGGCTAATCTTTGGCTGTTGGGCTTTCTTCGCCATTTTCACATTTTTCATTGCCTTTTGGTTGAGATGTGCACATATAACAATAAGAGAAGGAATTATAAGCGGACGCAATTATTGGGGGCGAAAAAAATCCTTTCCCCTGAAGTACCTAAAATCAATCGATATCTATAGTGCAAACGGCGTAAAAGCCGTGGTAGCAAACGGAGGCTCATTTGGTAAAGTCTTTATTTACTACCAAACGGAGAAACTTCACGAGATCATAGAAGTGTTGGAGGCTAACCTTCCTGGCAACATGGAGGCATAATGCATGACAAGTGAAGGCAAGGGATGCTCCCGACGTCACACCCTTGCTGCTCGCTTTTTTTGGTAATGCGATGGGCAAGCTTTTAGCTTGGGAAACACCTTTTTTGTTGCATCTCTTCCCCAAGGTCTGGATATCGATGGGCGCGCACCTCGGGGAACTGTCTGTTTCTTGTAGAGGGTGAGAAACGTTGGCGCGTCTGCTTTGAGAGCGTCGTAGCACTCAAGATTTGCGATGAGAGCTTTGATCGGAATGCGCGGTTTCACGTCAAGCGTGATCGGCAACAGTTGTTCTCATACACTTGGGAAGAGTCTCCGTGGCGCCAAGAGTTCCAGGCAGAGCTAGCAAAGATGCTGGAGGAAAAGCCCCTTTGCCATTAGGTGTTTCTTGGTGGAGATCATAATATTGAGGTATTGGCGCTAGGAAGGGTCCAAATTGAACCGTCTTCATATCAATGCCAGTCACGGGGACGTCCACTGCTGTGGGATCAGAATAAAGTTGGTAACAAGATAATAGAGTTGGTAACCGAAAAATTGCTTTATGCGATCTATTAAAAGGTCTTTGCCTTGCGCATGAGCCCGATCACCCTTAAAGTATGACCTGTTAACAGGTCTTTGGAGGGCGTTGTGACCAATCAAATTTATTCTGAAGTGACCGCGAGCATTTCAGAACTCAAAAAAAATCCGATGGCGGCCGTGGATTCAGGAGAGGGGTTTCCGATCGTTGTTCTAAACCGCAACAAACCGGCGTTCTACTGCGTTCCGGCTGAAATCTACGAAGCCATGCTTGACCGACTAGACGACCAAGAGATGGTGGCAATCGTGAAAGAGAGACTTGTAGAGCCAAGTATTCGAGTCGATCTGAATGAGCTTTAAGTATTCGCTTGCATTCAAACCATCAGCTCTCAAGGAATGGAAGAAGCTCGCTCCGGCAATTCGAGATCAGTTTAAGAAGAAGTTAGCGAAACGCCTCGAAGAACCTCACGTTCTAGCTGACGCCCTGTCGGGGCTACAAGGTTGCTACAAAATCAAATTAAAGAGTGTTGGATATCGTTTAGTCTACCAGGTTGAGGACGGTGATATTTTAGTGACCGTCGTAGCCGTGGGGCGGCGGGAACGCGGCGATGTGTACAGCAAGGCGAAAGATCGAACGTGAGCATAAGTTACCAACTTTATTAGTAAGAACTGGAAGAGTCTTCGGTAGTCCAATAGCGGTTTGTGCCAAAAGTTACCAACTCTATTTTTCAGGCTCTTGTTCACAAGGCTATTTCATGCTGTCTATAGGTCTGATCTGTTACCAACTTTATTCTCCTCACACAACTGCATTGCGGCTTCGCATCCATTCCGCAGCCGAGCATGCTCGCAAAGTTATTCCCCAACCTGAAGGTCCGCTTTGCGACCTTAGCGGCCAAGTCATGGCCTCAATCTCAGGCCACGGTACGTTAGGCACGCTCCGTGCCTTTCGCAGCAATGTTGGTTAGAGGGGTTGCTCTTTTAAGAGGTCTCGCTCGAATACAGACGAATTCGCCTTTGGCCAAGTAATTGGCTGGATAGTAACTTTGTGGTTGAATGGAAGAGCAAAACTGACCTGCACCCAACTTTCTAATCCATCGTGATCTTAGTAATGTTCATCATTGACCCTGACCCCGTATTAGGTCCACCCAGAGTTGGAAAAATCCGGCTCCAATTGCTTCTGTTTTCTTCGTGAAACCGCATGTTTCCTGGCGTAGTCCGAGGGCGTGGACCACTCCAATGCGGAATGGGGCCTGACTTGGTTATAGAACGTCCTCCACGCTTCGATTTTCTCCCTGGCGTCGGCCAGTGACAAGAACCAATTTTCATTCAGACA
>CAXGXL010000627.1:0-2886 GCA_964013555.1 uncultured bacterium | reverse complement strand
AAGAAGAAGTAGAGAGTGGTGGCGAAGAAGAAGTAGAGAGTGGTGGCGAAGAAGAGACTCATAGTAGTAGCGATGAAGAAGAGGCAGCACCTTCTTCTCTCCGCATTTTTGGAGAATGGCTATTTCTATTTAGCTACATCTGGGACAGTTGCGACCAGAACAAAGAATATATGATAACTGCTATTTTAGACCAAACCGAAAATATTATTGAGCTAACCCTCGGCACCACCCAGTATTTTGGAACGATGAACGGTGGAAAGTTGCTTATTACGGTCGATTACCCTGAGGCCGGAGGCACCACAATTGAAACACTAGAATTGACACTAATGGAAGATGAAACTTTGCGAGGTGAGTCCACTTGGTTATGGACCAACGGGGAATACGAGTGTCTAGGTGTACACTACGTTGTTGCAACTTGTGTCGACTACAATTGTGTCGAAGCTATTTGAACAGTCTACCAATCGCCCAAAGCGTAGCTGGCTTCTTCCCAGGGTCAGTCAGACCCTGGTTCAAATCACTATTCTACCTGAGCTTCGCATATGCGGCCTGCTTTGTTCTTCATTGATTCTCCTCAGATTTCACAAAAATTCCTGTCAGCCCCCCCCCTATTGGATATAGTCTTTAGTGCATGAACCAGAACGTGAAGTTACGAAATCATTTGTTAGGCGCATGCTTCTGCGCGAGTATGCTGCTAGCGAGCGGTTGCACAACCGACTCCGAACCATCCACTTCCGAGACCCAAGGTGCGCTAAGCCATCCTTACCTTTTGCTCACTGAAGACCGGCGCACGACCATTGAAAGCAATCTCGAGAATCCACAAATGGCGGCCATCTTCGAGAGAATGCAACAAGTCGCTGCTGGAGAGCTACGAACGCCCCTGCCAGGTACCTGGGATGCTAAACTCCATGGGGATAACGCTGAGGTTGCAGAAGCCAACGCCTTGATTGCCTGGTTAGAAAGTGATCAAGAAGCCGCCAATCGCGCTATGGCGGCCATGGAGCTATTAGAAACCAATTGGGAAGATCACACGGTTTGGGGCATCAACATCAAAATGCCCGAAACGCTCATGCATTATACTGCCGCGTGGGACCTCCTATCTGGAACAGATTTTTTCCCCGAAGAAAAAGCGACCGCATTGAAAACCAAACTCCTAACCATCACTGAAAAATTCTACGACTACTACATTCTGGACCCCTTCATGCGGGACTTATCACTTGGAGTCTCTCAAAATAACCACCCCATTCGCACCGCTGCCTGCATTGGTTTGGTAGCCCTCGCTTTTTTAGGAGAAGCCCACACTCAAGCCTGGCTAGACTGGGCCGTAAGCGAATTGGACTACCTCTTCAGTGTTGAAGGCCAATACGTCCAACCGGATGGAGGCATCAGTGAAGGCCCATTCTACTTCAGCTTTGGCTTTGCTCCCACCGTCGCCTTCTTCATTGCTCTGGACAATGCCACGCAGCCAGAAACGATCTACACGCGAAACTGCATCAACCGTTCCGATGCAGATCCGTGGTCAGGCCACAATTGCATCGATGGGGAGTCATTCACATTTTCATCTCCCCTCAGAGACTCTCTTACCCACTCCATTTTGGATTGGTCATTGGCCCTTCGACTCCCCACGGGACACCGGGCACCAATTGCCGACGCCCCTTTACGGCATCAAGCGGCCCAAGCCCTTTTTGTGCACTACGGCGCCCCCACTCACCACCTCTGGGACTGGCAGACCAACCCAGACGATCCCTATAAGGTTCGCGGGGGGCACAATTTGTCCTTGCAGCATCTAGCCTACGTCCGCCCCGACGAGAGTGTATCTCCCCCGGAATGGAAGAACCGATTTATGCCTCAAGCCGGAATGGCGAGCTTTCGTTCAGGATGGACACCTCAAGACCGTATGTTAGTTCTCATGGGAGAAAACGGTTCCGCACGCAAAACGCTTCACGACCACGTTGACGGAACCTCCTTTGTACTAGCCGCTTACGGTGACCTATTGATTACAGACACCGGCTATTACAAACCTAGCCAAAGTAACAATGCTGTTACCGCCAATGCATCCTCCCACAACGTCATTCTGATCGATGGCAAAGGGGCACCTGACAAAGGCTTGCTCAATTCTTGGGGAGACGCTGACGCCTTCATTGAAAACACCCTAGAGAGCTCTGTGTTGGCCTACGCAGAATCGCGGCAGACCTATGAAGACACCACGATTGTCCGGTCGGTTGCCTTTGTCCGCGAGCGTTATTTTGTCGTATCCGACCACCTTAGTTCAGAGAATACCGAAGCGAGAGAATACCGCTTTAGGCTCCACGCCTTCGCGGGCTACGATTTAGACGGCGGGGTAACGCTCGAATCTCACGGCCCCCACATTCAGCGTGCCGATGGATCCCTGCAGGTCTTTACGACCTCGACCGCCGGCAACCCCACCATTGAAGAACCACCTTATATTCGCCTTCAAGCACCTCATGCCCATTCGCTCATCGCCGGTGAAGGCGAGGGGGACCATACCGTAATCGATGCCACACTAACCACCGTAACCCCTAGCTTTTTGACCATTCTGGCACCCTATCAATCCAACGCCACCGAAGGCGACCACGCCCCATTAAGCGTAACCCCAGTCAATATCGAAAACGGTGCCGCATGGATTGTCCGTTCTGATACGGGCGACGAAGAATTGATTTGGATGAGAGAGGATGGCAGTCCAAATTTGCTAACTCTACCTGAGGGCGCCACCATTGAATCGGACGGAAGACTGAGTATTGTATCCCTCAACAAGAGCTTTGGCCTATTGAGTAGAGGAACCTCTTTAACCCTTAACGGGCAAGAACTTATTGGCGCCGGAAATCCCCAAGGAGTCCAATCAACGCCATAGATTCAAATTTGCCAAAG
>CAXGXL010000626.1:0-2905 GCA_964013555.1 uncultured bacterium | reverse complement strand
CGCAACCAATCAAGTCTTGGCAGCATTTACCTTACTTTTGTGTGCGCTTTATCTTCGTCGACTTGGTCGCAATTCTCTGAGTTATTTGCTGCCAGCTATTTTCGTCATGGGAATAACGATTAGCGCCATGGCGATTCAGGTGCAGCGAGATCTGGCAGCCGGAAATTGGATGGTAGGTGGTGTGGGAGCTACTATTGCTGTTCTAACGCTTTGGGTGGCTTTAGAAGGTGGCCTCGCTTGGCGTCGGGATTCAGCCTAAGAAAGAGCGGCTCTTTTGAGCGAAGAGCTTTTTGCACCGGCCTTCATTTCGTTTTTGGGTTCCGAGTACGGTTTTTGTTGGAGTTCGTCCGTTTTATGGGGTTGGTAAGAAATAGAGGGTGAAGTTAGGTACTAAAGTGTGGGGGCTGGTTTGTACTAGGAGCAGCCAGGGCGTGCGTGATATCCTCTATCGAGCTTGTGCGTTCAAGGTTGTCCGGATCGATTAAAGTATCTGCATCTTTATAGACGCGAGGTGTTAGGTACAAATACAATAGAGCTTTCCAATGTGGAGGAGAAACATATCTTTTTCCAATTTTTTTGATTAATAGAGCTCGAATTTTGGGTGCATGATATGGATTCATCTTAGGAAAAAGATGATGTTCGACATGATAACTAAAATTCAGGTGAAACCAATCGATAATCGGATGAGTGGTGATGCTCATCGAGTTTTCTATGGGATCATTTGTCTTTGTTTGCGGGCGCATAAAGTGATTTGTGGCGATATAGGACATCAAAACAAAGTTGCCGACTGCCAGCGGAATGACAATAACAAAAAGAGCTTTTTCTATTCCTAAAAGGGCCGCAGCGGCCGTCCAAGCTATAAAGAAGAGAGTAGATTCAATTTTAGAGCGGCGAGCACCAAAGTGTCGAAACGCTTTCATGAATCTTGTTTGAATCCACAGGACGATTTGTCCATGGAAGGTGAACCAATAAAACAAAAAGAAGTAACTGTACCATTTACCAGAGCCGGGGGCCAAGCGAGTTACGAAACGAGTTGAGGGGTGGCGTTCATAACGTTCGAGGGTACCGTAGCTATCTGGGTCACGGTTTCCTATATTCGTGTAGCCATGGTGAATCTGGTTGTGCCAAACTCTCCAAAGATGGGGCGATATGAGAAAAGGGGAAAATGCAATGTAGCCAAGGAGGTTTTGAAGAGTTTTTGATTTGACTACCGAGCCGTGGAGCACCTCATGTCCGAGAAATCCGTTGATCCCATAAAGCTGCCCCAGGAGAATGGCGAGAGGTAAGAGAAGATACCATGGCCCATTCCACTGAATAAGACCCACTGAGAGTCCAATGATGGACCCAAGGATAGGAATAAAAAGAAAGCCACGAGTTGGGCGAGCACGGAAGACGTCTTTTGGTAGCTCACGGCGAAGTTGGGTTTTGAGGTTTTTGCAATCGGTGACGTTATGCATTGGATCTTCCTATTTTTCACTGGGCGTACATGTGTACATTTAATGCTTCGAGCTAGCAGTCTTTTGGTTAAAAAACTACTGGTCCTCTCCTATGTTGTTGTCTATAAAGCGGATTTTACGAAATTATGACAATGGTTAAGAGTACACTTGTCCTTTTCGATTGGGTATGTTGGTTTTTAGTGGATACTTAGATAGGTCTAGCGGGTGGTAACTAGAGCGGAACAGAAAAAGCAAACTCGGCGTTTGTTAATCGAGGCGGCCCTTAGCCTAAGTTCGAAACATGGGTTTAGTGGTCTTAGTCTTCGGCAAGTTACTCGTGCGGCCGGAATTGCTCCCAATTCTTTCTACCGTCATTTTCGCGATATGGATGAATTGGGACTAGCTCTGATCGATGAAGTTGGAATGGCGCTTCGTCAATTGATGCGGGAGGCTCGAACTAGAGTGGCGGCTCGGCGAAGTGTGATTCAAACTTCAATTGAAACATTCATGGAATACCTCCGGGAGAACCCAAATCATTTTCGTTTGTTGCTAGGAGAGCGCTCGGGAAGTTCCCCTGCATTTCGGGAGGCCCTCTACCGAGAAATAACTCGTTTTGTCGATGAATTGAGCCAATTCTTGGAAGAGGAAAGTAACAAAGCGAATAAACCGTTGTTACATATTCCGGAGTTGTCCGAGGCGATGGTGACTATAGTGTTTAACGTTGGTGCTGCAGCTATTGATTTACCAATGAACCTTAGAGGTGACTTAGCCAAGAGAATGAACCGCCAATTAAGGATGCTCATTGTGGGGTCACAAATGATGTCACAGTTCTCCCTCGATTTAGAGTAAGTTTGTGATTGTGAGTTTGTTTTGTCGACCGACAAAAAGCTAACTCTTTCAACCGGTGGCGCCACATTGTGCTGCCAATTCCGGCCGATACGTTTCGGCTAGCATTTCTTCTCTTAGAGTTAGTCTACCTAAACTCGGTTCGATACTCATAATCTCCTGCACCCAAAAGTGTGCCATGGGTACCTCACGGTGTTCGGTCAAGAAAATTCGAATAAGAGATGCGGCGAGACTACGCTCGTAGGTTCGCCAGAGATGACTGATCGCCCGGTGAAATAGATTTGGCCTATTGATTTCTGCTGCACTATGAATTTGGGCCATGATCGGTTCGATAGATTGTTGTTTTATCGAGTCGGCAAGCGCTCGATTAATGGCGGTTGCTCGCCGAAAAAAAATACCACCCAAAATAGTTAATAGGAGTGTCGCGATTAATATAGTAATTTCTAACATTGCAATTATTGTAGCCTAACGAGTCCAAACGTGAAATACGCAAAAGTAAGAGTTGATGGCTGCATTGTTTCCTAATTGAGGTTATTTATGAGCTCGGCTCTATACACTCATGGACGTTGAATGGGGGAAGAGATTGTGTTGGATCCTGATTTATTAGCTGATTTTGCTCTGGT
>CAXGXL010000625.1:0-2907 GCA_964013555.1 uncultured bacterium | reverse complement strand
TTCGCTTTTCGAAGGCGCTGATAATCAGCCATAAGTAACTTAGCTTGCGGAGCTGCCTCCGCTCTTTGCAAAGACCGCTCTGCCATTTCAAGAAGTCTCTTTGCTTGAGTAAAATTGAATTTAGCTCTCGATTGTGCGAGTCCCTCCATTCCTGGGCGCAAGGTCTGGACCTTTCTCTTTTGTCCTGCCCTAGAAGTTCGAATAACCGGTTTCTTTGCGTCAGATATCTTTCTCAGAAGCTCAGGAGGTACCACAGCTGAACTTGGCTTGCTTTTATGGCGTAGATTCAGTCTTGGCTGTGGAGCTAACATCGTCTTGGATCTTAACTTCGCAGTCCTCGGGAGGCTGTTTAGCTCGTCGGTTCCTCTCTCATCAATCGATTGGCAGCTAAGGCTTTGCACTTCCGAGCGCATTGCAGCCAAATCCATACGAGGCGGCGTCTTCGAAGGTGAACGAGGAGTCCTACTTGAGTTCGCAACATTCACAGGGCGATTTCTCTTTGCTCCCATCTTGGTGGACCGAATAACCGATGACAGGCGCTGGGCACCCAACCCCGGAGTGCGTTTGGCGAACCCCTCATAGGCTAACTGCTGCTGCTGAATAAATTGGTTAAGCTCTTTTGCTGACAATTTTTTGCCACTACCAGGAGCTGAATCCGTACCGACTTCGTAAGCTCTTTGAAGTTCTTTAATCGTCCAATTGCTTGGGAGATTAACCTGAGAGGCATTTAGTTTGGGCATGACTGCTATATTCCTCATTTGAAGATACAGATGGTAGTACCCATCAGGCATTAATGCAGGTTAAGAAAAGATCCCAAAATGCTGCTTTGAATCGAAGGGCCTATCTCCGGCCCCAACCCCCAAGAACAACCTTTAAAATCGAAAACTTAACCCTCCTCACCCCCACTCCTTTTGCCCCCAGATAACGTCGAAAAACGCGGTTCCTAACTCTTTTGGAAGGTTTCCAGAATCAAAGCACCTTACAAGCCTAAACCTTCCCCGTAACCTGCAAACAACTTCGAGGGTTAAAAGCCTAAATTAATCGAAAAAAGTCCTCGGTCAGTGGTTACGTAAGCGAGGTTACCGCGAACTTCGATATTGAGTGCCGACGTAGAGCAAGCAGCAAGCGAATCTTCAGAACCGAGACATTCTTCTTGCGGAATAGGAAGCTCTAACGTCCCCCTTAAGGAAGGAGCCAAAGATTCATCCAGAGTGTAAATGCTCATGCCATTGGATTGGTCTGCAAGAAAGATAACAATGGTCCGATTGCCTTCTATAAGACGCGAATCGATTTCGATGTCCATTGGATGCGTCGTAACAAAAACTCCCGTGCTTTGCGGTGAAAATGGGTCCACTACTTTAAACACCTCTCCCCCAGCCTCGGTCGCAACCACCAAAATATCGCTGCCATAAGCCAAGCGAGAAAACGTGTTGAAACTATCGTGTTCCGAGCTCGGCGCAATAATACTCTTCAACGAGGGATTCTTTTTGTCGGTGACGTCCATTACTAGCAAACCGTTTGGCCCCCCTGCTAGATAGGCTGCGTCACCACGAACCACTATGTCCCAAGCGCCTTTGTTCGCAGGAAATGGTGTATAACTTTCCTCCTCTAAGGTCGTCAGATTGACTATGTGAAGCCCTCCGGACGCACGGGCTCTTGGAATAAGCTTATTAGCATACACCACGTACGCATAACCATTGGCCTCGGCTACCGCAACGGCTACTGGAATCCCCAAGTCCACCGAATTACCTTGATTAGGAAGTTCCGACGGGCGAAGTGCCAGTTCAGTTCCCGCTTCTCCTGCATTTTCTATCAACTGCACATAGGGGTCAGACAGAAGCACGTTCGCAATATTTAACCCCTTTCCAGGAGCTACTAACAAGATCTTCTGCTGGTCAGACGACACTGCGATATCCACTACTTTATTGGGCAAGTCCATTGAACCGATAATCTCTGGTTCTTGCGGGACTCGAAAATCCGTAACAACCATTTTCGACCGAGTACAAATCGTTGAGTTGGGATTGAAGGTCGTGTCAGGTTCACAATCTGGTCGCAAGGGATCATTGACTCCAAAATTGGCCAAATCTATCTCAACATGTTGAACCTGGTACTCCATATTTTCGCCATAGGTGCTTGTCAGAACGTTAAACGCCTCCACATAGGAGACAATTCCACAATCGTTTGAATAATCATTATCACAGGTGCCACAAGCATCGAGGTGGGCCGTTCCACCATAAGTGCCCCGACAATCCGCAACGCAATTATTGCTATCGTCATCATCACAAATACTGCACATATCAAAGGTCGCTAAACCACCGCACACTCCATTGCAGTCGACAACCCCCTCGCAATCAGGATTGCAAAGGTCTGATACATCAAGAGACAAATCCATGCATTGGTCCCCATCGGGACAAGGAACGATAGCATAAGTTCCTTCGAAAGTTCCGTTGCAATTTCGCACACAGGGTCGCAATCCAGTACTTCCACCGACGCATTCACTGCACTCATCAACAAATGCACCTCCCCCAAAGGCCCCAGTGCAATCTGCTATGCAGGCCTCTAAACCCGACGTTCCACCAACGCACCTATTGCAGTTATCCGTTACGGCAGCACCACCTGCAACTCCCATACAATCCTCAACGCACGGGTTTCGCCCGGTATCACCACCAACACAATCTCCACATTGGTCAACATAAGTGCCCTCCCCTTCACACCCGCTGCGACATTCAGATATCCGTCCGGTATTCCCCCCATAGCAAACACCACATGCATCAAGAACAGCGGTTCCCATGTAGTCGTCATTGCAATCCAAGCAGCCGCGTCCCTCCCCGCCGCAGTCGCCACAAATATCTACTTCGGCAAAGCCGCCCCAAACACCCGCGCAGTCTTGCAAACAATCATTGGTCG
>CAXGXL010000624.1:0-2908 GCA_964013555.1 uncultured bacterium | reverse complement strand
TCGGACTATTGTACCCAAGCCTGATAACGGCTCTTGCAACGCGACGCGTAAAAGTTCTCAAAGGAGTCAAAAGCCCTTAAGCCTAACCCCGGAAGGACGAGTTCCCTCAGCGCCTTCCAAGGGGACAACACGGATAAACTCAGCGATCTTTCTCATAAAGCCAGGGAACAATTACGCAATTCACGTCTCTAGCGAGGACACGATTTACCAAATACTATTTGCCACCCGCTTTCCGACCTATACGACTTGCCAATTTTCGGGTATACGCGTTTCAAATTATCCAAAGTAACTTAACTTTTCGCAACACAACGGTGCCCCTTGTATGGGAGTGTAGCCAAGGGTGGGTCGACTTCCCCACCTAATAGGTCAAACACTCCCGGCACAACTGGGCACAATCGCGACAAAAAGCGAACGCTCTCACGACCGAGGCTAATGAAAGCTAGTGCAATCAAAAATACGGGTTCATGGTCTAGTCATAGAGTCCCAACTCCCAGTGAGCTAGGCCCCGTTCTTTGGGCCCTTCGCGTTGCCATTTTGGGTCAAGCTCTAGGATTCCTACTTCAACATCTCGGCGGTGGCTCCATTGTCCTTTCCCACCTCTTTATGACCTGGGGAATCGCCGAAACCGGTGCGCTATGGTTTGACCGGCTAGGATCCTCCCTCACTCTATTGTGTGCACTTTATCTTTGTTTCAAACCCAACCGATATGCTTGTTTCTTCATCGGGGGCTGGGCTTTTCTTCAGGCATTTCTCAAGGTGTTTGAGGGTGGTCACGCATTCTCCGATTGGGCTCTTTTCGCGCACGCTACCCGAATCGTTTGCCCACTAGCTCTTTATTTCTTTATTCAAGGCCCCAGCCCCGCAGTAAAACAAAAGGTATCCGTTATTTTGTTGCGCCTAGCAACCGCCTGCACCTTTGCAGTGCATGGCACTGAGGCCCTTTTTCACCACCCAACCTTTGTGGACTACATCATTCGAGCTGGAGATATCTTCCTTGAAAAGGCTATTACTCAGCCATTTGCTCATTTGATTCTGAATGCAATTGGAGCTATGGATATCCTCTTGGCGACCCTCATCATGGTTCGACCTCGCTGGAAATGGCCCCTCGCCTTCATGGTGATTTGGGGGATCATCACGGCCGGCAGTCGAATCGTGTTTATGGGCAATTTTGGAATGGCGGACTTTTTGATTAGAGTCCCTAACTCGGGCGCACCACTCGCCTTGCTCCTCTGCTTAATGCTGCAACAACAATATACAATGAGAAAACTTCAATGAATTTTATCAACCATTTTCCGACGAGCAAACAAGAACGATTTACCGTACCCCTAAGCGCCTGGGGTCTGGGACTCATACTTATTTCCCTCTTCACTGCTTTCAACCATGCAAGTGCGTCCCCCAAACACGTGCGAGTCATGTGGCATGAGCAGCCTGCGACGGATGCCGTTATATCCTGGGATACAACCACCCCCGGTAGCGACCACAAACTTTATCTAGATACCCAACCTCGCTGGGGAAATATTAACAACTACGCCTATATGATTGATGTAACCTGGAACGGCGCTTTCTCGTATGGAAACAGTCATTACCACCATGGCTCCATTACTGGCTTGAGCCCATCGACCACCTACTATTTTGTCGTGGCTTCCGATGGGCAAGTCTCGAATGAATTTCATTTTACCACTGCCGCAGCTGACGACCGCCCCTTCAAGTTGATCTATGGAGGCGACTCTCGCTCAAACAGAACCTATCGAATCTATATGAATCAACTCATTTCGGCCCTTGCAGAAAACGACCCCGCCATCATTGCCATGGCTCACGGGGGTGATTACATCGCTGATGGCGAAAAATGGAACCAATGGGAAGATTGGCTAGAAGACTTAGCGACCACCCGCAGTAGCCAAGGCAAAATATTGCCCATCATACCAGCTCGCGGAAACCATGAAGGCAATGGCATGCTTTATAACGAAGTTTTCGGTTTTCCGGGGGTATACTATGAGGGCGAGTATCGCAATTATTGGGTTACCCATTTTGGTCCCCAAGTTCGTTTTATCACCCTGGACACAGAAGTAAGTACCGGTGGGTATCAAAGAAACTGGCTTCAAGAAACTCTGGGTGATTCTCAAACGAGTCGCTGGATTGTAGCAAACTATCACCGTCCCGCTTGGCCCGCAGTGAAGAGTCCCGGTGGTGCCTTGCAAAATTGGGTGCCCCTCTTTGAGCAATTTAACGTTGATTTGGTTTGCGAATCGGATGGCCATGTTCTCAAGCGTACCGTCCCTATACGAAACCAAGGCCCCCACCCAACCGGCATTGTTTATGTGGGCGAAGGCGGGCTTGGCGTGAATCAACGAACCCCAGACACCAGCCGCTGGTATCTGGAAATGGCAGAAAGTAGCCACCATGTTCAAATTCTTGAATTCACCCGAAACCAGTTGAATTATCAAGCGGTAGCCCTCAATATCAGCAACTCCACCCTCAGCGGGTCGGTTGCCGACGAGTACATTGCTAATCAACGTCGAGTCGGTACCGTTTTGCTTCCGCAAATCGAAACTATTAACGCAAGCAGGAACCAGCTCAGGCTCACCTTCAACAAAGCGGTAGCCCCCCTCACCAGCAGCCAAATCCACCATTATTCAATATCAGGCAGTGAACCCGTTCAAATCCACAGTGCTACCCTTGTAGCTCCCAATGCAGTGCTCCTCACCACATCCGGCGACCGCCAAAATCAGAGTTATACCTTAGAGGTAAGCCACATTAAGGACTTAGCCGGTCAGGCGATTTTACCGCAAACTCGTCTTAACTTTTCCTGGCGAGAGGGACAATCTTGCAACCACTCAGCAAGCGAAACGAGCGAAACGAGCGAAACGAGCGAAACGAGCGAAACGAGCGAAACGAGCGAAACAAACGA
>CAXGXL010000623.1:0-2910 GCA_964013555.1 uncultured bacterium | reverse complement strand
GGAAGACTAGCCTGAAGAAAAAAAATTGGTAGCACCAAACAAATAAGAAAAAATCAGCTCCCGAAGCTTTCGCCCCAACCTAGGGTACTGTTTTTCGGGCTAAAAGAGACGAAAAACCAAAGCCAATCCCACTTTGCCCTTGAAGATTCATAAACCGAGCGTTTAAGTTATCCTCTCAAGAATCCACTGTAGACCAAGGGTACGGGGCTCTACAGCGAATGCTAGATTCTCCGGGGGAGACACATATGAAAACTATTGCCACCTTGATTGCAGGCGCGCTGCTTGCCGGCTGCGCAGGTGAAATCAGCAAATCTGAAGAAGTCATCAAGACTCGGACCTATACCTACAAAGCCATTGCTGGTGTGAGCATGGGGGGCGGCGCCGCAGCTTACCTCGGCTTGTCCCAACCTGAGAAATGGGATTCGATTGGAATCCTCGGCGCTCCACTGGTGGATCAAACCTCTCTGAACCGCATGATCCAGCGCCATTGGCTCGGGGGCTTTTGCAGCTATGAAACCATGACCAGTTTCATCGCGGAAGGCAAAGACCTCAACAGCGAAGACACCTTCTGCGGGGTTTACACCGCACAAACCAATGACCTACTCCGGGCTGAGCGGCCTATGGTTCCCCTTGAGCTTGTTACCGATGACTTCGATCGCCCCATGGAATTTGTCTCCGACTACAACAATTGGTGGCGTGGCCCTGATGGAGGTCGTGGTGGTTCGTTCAATCGCATAACCCTCATGCGGGCCTTGTTAGATATTCAAAAAGGATTCGGGAATACGCTTTACGAAACCAACCCCCAGGTTGCCTGGGCCGCCCCGGGGGTTACTGAGGAGTGGCTTTCCCTGACTAATGCGGAAAAATGCGATAACCCCATTGTGCTCGAAAACTACTACAACGCAGAATTCAATCCAGAAGGGGTCTATCCGGTAATTACCTTTTGTGAGGGGCAAGAAGACGACGATCAAGAGAGCTCAGAGGGGCAACTCGGGCGCATTACTCCTACAACCAATCGCTGGTTTCCCATGCCAGGCCTTCTCGCAGTGGACTACAACGGAAACGGTCTTCGTGACTACAGCGAGCCGGTCTTGGTCAACGCCAACGAACGTTACGACGACTTCGGCACCGATGCGCTTCCCGATAATCTAGAAGAAGGATTTGACCCAATATCCAACCCCGACCCAGCCGGTGACAACTACGACTACTTTCGCAATCCAGATGGCACAGAAAACAATTTTAAGTACGACACGGGGGAAACCTTTATTGACTTCGGCCTTGATGGCGTTGCAAACACCGGAGACTTTGGCGAAAACAATGGAGTCTTCAACTACTCCCCAGCTACCCAACACGCGCAACAATACGATCCCCAACACCTATTGAACCAGCTAAACACCGAAGACCTGAGTCGCCTTAGAATATACATGGATGCGGGAATTCGCGATTTTCTCAATAGCGCTGTCGGTAGCAACGCCTTTTTTGCTCACCTACAAACAAAAGTCACGAACGGATCCGCAATCTCTTACGACCGGTTCTCGAGTTTTGCCGATAAGGAAGGTGACTTTGACGCATCGATGGTACCACCCGACAAACTCAAGCAATACACCTACGTGCGTTACGGAGATGTTAAAGCCACCCCACTGGACATTTCTCGAGGGGATGGCAATCACGTAGGCACCGTCAACCAAGTGCTCGACCGCATGCTCTCCGCTATGAGTATAGCTCAGCAACAATGGCCCAGTGCGAACTATTCAACAAAACCCACCAACCCCATTGGGGACCCAAACTACGCCAGCACCGCTAGCTATGAGAGCGCCACTCTCGGTAAAACCAAAGAGTTTTCTTACCTCTTACCCCCAGGCTACCACGACCCTGAGAACGCAAATGAGCGATACCCTGTCTTTTTCTTTTTGCACGGACAGGGTCAATCTCATGATGACCTCCTAGCTGCCTCTTTAATTATGCTTTCAAACATGGTCGAAGCGCAAAGCGCAGGTGTCTCAAAATGGGGTAAATTCATCACTATTTTTCCCGACGGAAAATGCGAGAGTGCGGTCTGCTACAAAGGTAATTTCTGGGTGGACTTCATCAGCGGCAAAGCCAACGAACGCTTTTACACCGACTTTTACGAGCTCGTAGATGTGGTCGACTCGCGTTTTCGAACCAAAGAAACCGAAGAACTAGAAACCGAACCATCAGGAGATTGATAGCCGAAAGCCATCTTTATAGGGATTTACAAACTGAGATAGTGGGATTGATTTTGCTGTGGCGTGAGCACATGGTCTTTTGGAAAGATGATGCGCTCACCCCTATTCGCTCTTCGGAATCACTCCGAAAAAATAGAATTCAATGAAGCTGTTTATTGAATAACTATATAGAAGCCAATTTATTCAGGCTTAATGATGTCTGCATGAGCAATTTTGTCCGAGCCGTAATCGTAATCCCCCTTGAGAGTTACTTTCTTACAGGCTCTATTTTTGCCCGTTGCTTCAAACTCTATATGGTTGAATCGATTGTAGATAGAGCGCTCACTGGTTGCAGCAGCACCATCCACGCTAGAAAACAAAGTTACTTTGATATCGCTAATGCTAGGGACTTCGTCGATGAATTTCTGCTTTACAAGAGTTTTAATTTTCGTTGCAAGCCAGGGATTGGCCGTTGTTTTGGTGGTTCCCATGGTTCCATCAAATGAAGGTGATTTAAATAGACGATTTGAACTAATCTGGTTGTTCATAGTAGTGGCTCCGTTTTGGCTGCTTGGTTTAACTGTGATTAAATCATCGAGCACCCGGAAGTTTTGGTGCGCAAAATTACAAAAAGATTAACGTAAGGCACCTATAACACAGCGCGCCATAGCCCTCCCACGGGCATGCACACCTCTTAATTCCTAAAATAAAACCCAAGAGCAAT
>CAXGXL010000622.1:0-2917 GCA_964013555.1 uncultured bacterium | reverse complement strand
TCCCAAATCACCTAAGAGTGGTCGGTATGCCTGCACTACAAGTCTGGCTGCTGCGTAGAGGGGAAAACAAACCTGATTATCCAGCTTAAGAATTTCCTCTAAATTATCATTCATCTCTGCCCCCATTGCACGGAAATCAGTTGTCTCTCCAACCATTTTACATTCACGAAACACCACCAACCTGCTTCACCTTTAGCTCCAAAACAGAATCGGCCTCTACCTCATAAGTAGGAGCTCCTTTCTCCAAAAATGGAGTAAACGGAGGAATTTCCTCTTCTGGTAAGAGCAGCTCAATAATCGCTGGGCCCTTCTTAAGTCTTGCACGATGTTTCGTCAAACAAGCCTCTAACTCATCTTTAGTTGAAACCTTAGCCACCCATATCGAACCCTCGCCCCCCAAACCAAGACCTATCTGAGCAATATCTACATGCTCATAACTTGTGTAACCCTCGCGCCCGTCGAAAAAAACTTGTTGGCGAGTTAGGCACATGCCATGCTTCTGGTTGTTAAAAACTACAAATAGAATGGGAAGTTGCTTCTCTACCGCAGTGTGAATCTCCAGACCATGCATCAAGAACGCCCCGTCGCCGCAAAACACGATGGTCTCAGTACCTTCCTCTGCTCCTAATTGCACACCGATGGCCGCCGCTATTGCATAGCCCATGCCGCCCATTCCCAAAGCTATCGTCGTCGTGCAACTCGGTGGAATATTAAGATAGTGCATCGATGTAGCAGCGCAGTTTCCAGCATCAAAAAGAATATGCCCTCGCTTTGGCAAATAAGCGTTCAAAATGTCAATAGCTTGACTCTGCAAAAGTTGCTCGGGTTCATCATTGGAGGCTTGAGCCGTAGGCCGCACCAATTGCGAAACAAAATAACTCCTTCGGTATCCGAAAGGTCTCCCCTTAAAGAAAGGTTGCGAATTTAATCGATGATTCAAGACCGCAAAAACATCCCCGGCATCACCAACAACAACATCTGCTGACTCCACCGAGCGAATTGCCTCACCAGGATCCAGGTTTACAATCGCCGTACGGGCTCGCTCAAAAGCTTGTTGAATCGGTCCACGGGTTAAAGCATTGAGACCGGCACCAACAGCAACGATAAAATCACAATGCTCGTTTAGATAGTCATGAGCCGATGGATGGCCAGCGACTCCAACAATTCCCAAATACAATGGGTCGTCTTGTGGAAATAGAGCGCAGTTGCCCATAGTCGTAACAACAGGAACCCCAGCGTTTTGGGCAAATCGAATAACCTCCGAACCCTGGGGACTCCGCGCTACTCCCGTTCCCAGCAAAAGCACAGGAGCTTGATAGCTTTTAAGGTGGGCAAAAAGAGAACGTGCCGCTATTTCATTAGTGGTGGGAGGATTCTTTACCAATTCCTCAAGAGTCTGCGGAAAGTCGGTCGGTTTCGTCCCAACTTCTAATTCCCAACAATCACGTGGCACCAAAAGAGCGACGGGTCCCTGCCGTCCACCGAGCGCCTGACCAACCGCCTCTTGTAATTGTTCCCAAAAGAGTTTCGGCTCTTGGACAACACCCGCATACTTCGTGATGCTATTCCACATCGAAAGGGCGTCAACAGTCCGACCAATTCCAGACGAGTCTTGAAACGCCCCTTTGCCATTGAGCGCCCTTGGCGACTGCCCTACAATTGCCAACACGGGTACCGATTCAGCATAGGACTCGGCGATACCAACAGCGAGATTCATCATACCACCACCCGATGTCGAACAACAGACACCAAGCCGACCATGAACGCGGGCTCCTCCGTCTGCCATAAAGGAAGCACCTACTTCCGACTTGGTCAAAATGGCTTGCAAACGCCCAACCCCTAACCGAATTACAGCGTCATGCAGATGCTCAACGTTGGCACCACTTACTCCAAATAGATGTTCCACCCCCCAATCCCGTAGACACATTACTAATGCATCAACCAATTTCACGATTGTTCCTCACCAGACTACTTTAATGGGCTCAATGCCCCATCCATTGTACGACTGCAGATGCGGCGTAATCACCTGCGTGCGAAAACCCACCTAAGAGTAGATGTTCACCACGATTTACTTTGCCTTGCTCTAAAACCCTCTCAATTCCAATTGGAATCGCTGCACCAAAGAGATTTCCATGCTCTTGATAAGTGTTAATGTGCTGCTCCTCTTTCAAGAGCATGGCTTCGCGCCAGTTTCTCAACAAAAACGGATTGGGCTGATTGGTCACCATTGCACCGATATCTGAGGAATCGATATTGGCTTGAGCGCACGCTTTATTCATTAACCGGGGTACCAGACGATTTCCCCGCATTACTATCGAAGCTACTTTATTTTCCGAGAAATCAACATACATCGGTTTTTTTCGTGGAGCCCACCAATCTTCATTTTCCTCATTCACAACTTTCATGTCTTTGGCATACTTACCAAAACTCTCGGTGCAGATACTCTTGATGGGAGAAACCTCACTTGCTGCGAGATACCCCACACCACATCCGTCTCCTGGAATTGCTGATTGAGGTCGACTTCTCAAATCGGGATGACTAAAAACTCTACCGGCTGTATTTTGCACATTGCAAATCAAGGCAGTTCTTGCCTGCCCCGAATCGATGAGGGTTTTTGCAATTCGCATCATGTAGATAAATGAGACACACCCGGCGTTGTGAATATCCATAATCCAGCTGGGCTTCATTCCCAATGCGTGACTGACACCTGCCCCATCACCGGTAAAAGGCATGTCTAAACAAGTCACATTGGTGAGGAGAATATCGACATCTTTCTCAAAATTGAGATTCAGATTGTCCCCCAACCGACTAGCTGCTTGCTCAATCATAAAGGAGGCCGACTCTTCTTCGCTTACGTGATGACGAGTCTTTGCTCCCCGAAACATGGGGCTTTTGGCCTCTTGCTCTCCCTTAACAA
>CAXGXL010000621.1:0-2918 GCA_964013555.1 uncultured bacterium | reverse complement strand
CCTTTTTTGTTTTCAATGGTTCCTTTCCGAAAGACTCTATAGGGGAAATCAGTTGCGAAATGATTATTCATTTTTTTCGTTCTTTCACTGAATCGCTAGGAGCCACCTTGCATATGACTATTTCAGGCGAAAATCTTCATCATATGATTGAAGCACTTTTCAAGGGTTTGGCTCGTACTCTACGCGACGCAACATCCAAAACCGGAGGAAACACTCTCCCCTCCACCAAGGGGACTCTATGATTGCCATTGTAAATACCGGCGGTGCCAATATCGCGTCAGTAGTCAATGCACTCGAGCGCCAAGGACGCAATTGCAAGCTGACTGACGACCCTTCACTCATTCGCAGCGCGCCCCACGTCATCCTACCTGGCGTCGGTGCGGCAGCGGACTCTATGAAGCGGTTGCGCAGAAAAAATCTCGTCGACGTCATACGCTCTTTGTCGCAACCTGTCTTGGGAATTTGTCTCGGAATGCAACTACTCTTTGAAACGAGTGAGGAGGGAGCTACGAGCTGTTTAGGACTATTACCTGGACGAGTATCACAAATGCAACCCGACCGCGAAAAGGGATGCACTATTCCACATATGGGTTGGAATGAACTTCAAATTCGAGAACCCAATGAACCGCTGATACAACACCTACCACCAAGGCCTTATGTCTACTTTGTTCACTCGTATTGCGGTCCTTTGGGAAAATGGGTTTCCGCAACCACCCACCACGGAAGCGATATCCCAGCAATCGTAAGAAAAGACAATTTTCACGGTACGCAATTTCATCCAGAGCGTTCAGGAAGCGTTGGAAATCAAATCTTGAGGAATTTTTTGAGCCTATGAAAATCTATCCAGCCATTGATCTTATAGAGGGTAATTGCGTTCGCCTAGAGAAAGGCAATTTCAACTCTACTAAAGTATATTCAGCTCTTCCCGAAGAGGTAGCTCTAGACTATGAAAAGCAAGGTGCCAAATACCTTCACGTGGTCGACCTCGATGGCGCAAAAGCAAAGACCCCACTACAGACCAACTTAATCGTTCGAATTGCTCACCGTTCAGGGCTAAGCGTCCAAACTGGTGGTGGAATTCGCACCAAAGAGCAAATCCGGCACCTAATCGAAAATGGAATCGACCGAGTTGTGATTGGAAGCCTTGCTATTCGAGAACCCGAACTCGTTCGAGAATTCTTAGTAGAATTTGGTAGCAATCGAATAACATTAGCTCTGGATGTTAGGATTACCGAAAAGAACAATCCCGAGCTTGCCACCGATGGTTGGCTTAGTGGGGGAAAAGCCACTCTATGGGAACTTTTAGAATATTTTTCAAATGTCCCCGAATTGAGCATTTTATGCACAGATATAGAACGTGACGGAATGCTCCTAGGACCCAATTTGGAGCTCTACAAGGAAGTACTGAGGCGCCACCCCTCAACAGCACTCCAAGCCTCTGGTGGCGTGGCTCACCTATCCGAGTTGATATCACTACAACAAATTGGATGCGACGGTGTGATCATAGGCAAAGCACTATACGAAAACCGTTTCACATTAAATGAGGCACTGGATGCTCGCTAAGAGAATCATACCATGCCTCGATGTGAAAGAGGGTGTCGTTGTCAAGGGAGTTAAATTCAAAGACCACGTGGTCCTAGGAGAAATTCTGGAGCTCGCCCTTAAATATCGAAATGAAGGGGCCGATGAACTTGTCTTTTACGATATTACCGCGAGCGTGGAAGGACGTTGTGTCAGTACAGATTGGATTCGCAAAACAGCGAAGTTACTCGACATTCCTTTTTGCGTTGCCGGGGGTATCCGTACAGTAGCGGATGCTGGCGAAGTACTCAATGCAGGGGCCGACAAAATATCGATTAACTCTCCAGCTATTGAGCGCCCCGAGCTGATCTCAGAGTTGGCTAATACCTTTGGTAGCCAAGCCGTGGTGGTCGGCGTCGATAGCAATCGACAAAAACAAGAAGATGCCTATATCGTTTATCAATACACCGGTAGTGAAACGCATATGCGTACGAGTCGCCACTTTACCATGCAATGGCTTCGAGAAGTTCAAGACAGAGGGGCTGGAGAAGTTGTTCTCAATTGCATGGCGCAAGACGGAGTTGGAAAAGGATTCGACATCAAACAGCTTAAATTGGCCAGAGAGCAACTTACTATACCCCTGGTGGCCTCCGGTGGAGCTGGAGCTTCCGAACACTTTCGAAGTGTTTTTGAAGATGCAAAAGTCGACGGTGCACTCGCCGCTGGGATATTTCACCGAAGTGAATTACCCATAGGCCAATTAAAGAAGTTCCTAAGGAGTTGTAACATAGAGGTTCGACCATGAAAAAACTAGAACAGCAAATAGACTGGATTAAGTGCGAGGGTCTAATTCCCGTAATTGTCCAAAACCAAACCACTCTACAGGTTCTTATGCTCGGCTTCATGAACTCTGAAGCTCTCTCAAAAACAATTTCCACCAAGCGAGTTACTTTCTACAGCCGGTCGAAAAAGCGCCTGTGGCAAAAGGGTGAGACCTCGGGCAACTACCTTCAATTGATAGACATTCAACTCGATTGCGATCACGATACACTCCTTGTGACAGTTTCTCCCCACGGCCCCACCTGTCACCGGGGGAATACTAGTTGCTTCAGCACCGAAAGCGCGCCCCAACTGGGTTTCTTAGGCTACCTTGAAGACGTAATTCGCACGAGAAAAGACCATCGGCCTCAAGGCTCGTACACGACGAGCCTGTTTACCAGTGGACTCGATAGAATAGCCCAAAAATTAGGTGAAGAAGCGATTGAAACCATCATTGCTTCAAAGAATCAGGACAAAGCTTCTCTGCTTAATGAAATAAGTGATTTGATTTACCACCTCCTGGTCCTACTTCGAGAAAAGATACCAACCTCTCAGAGGTTCTCGAAGTGTTACGAAGA
>CAXGXL010000620.1:0-2923 GCA_964013555.1 uncultured bacterium | reverse complement strand
TTTAACTTGAAAAAGGCTCGCGTTCTTAATGCTCGCGGGCCTTTTTTTTTTGGGGGGGGACATCGGAAGAGGCACTAAAGGGACGGTAGCGACTTAGGGGCACTAAAGGCGTGCCGATCTTGCAGCTAGCGAGTTGAGAAAATGGGGGATTGCCGTCTAGGGGAAATTTCAACAATTTCCGGTACCTTAGGTTTTTGGAGCCGGAAGGGGTTTGCTGCGAGGCGTTAGGCTGCTTTGGGAAGCCTCAAACTCTCTGTTTTTCTATGGAATAGTGGGCCCGTGCAGTTGACCAAAAGGCCATCTGCATCTATTGCCAGAAGCTGTAATTTAATCTGAATTCGGAGCTGAACCCATGGTACTGCGCGCATCTTTATCTGCACGACTAAACGACAATTTCGTAGAGACTGATTCAAATAGACTCGGAAGTCTTGGCTCTTTTTATAAGGGAAAAGTACGAGACTTGTATATTGGCGATACGGAAATCACGATGGTCACCACCGACCGATTGTCGGCTTTTGATGTGGTCCTTACAAGTGTTCCTTGCAAAGGGGCTATCTTGAATGCAATTGCGGCGGATGCCTTCAAGGCAACTGAAGACATTTGCCCCAATCATTTGATAGACATGCCACACCCGAATATTTTGCGTGTTAAGAAGGCGGTCCCTATTGCTGCAGAGATAATTGTTCGGCGGTATATTACGGGCTCACTTTGGAGGGATTATCAATCAGGCAACGCGGACGTTTATGAGTTGAACTTCTCCAAAGACCTGCAAAAAGACCAACGGTTCGATGACTTGATGCTAACGCCTTCAACCAAAGCGGCGGTTGGCGAACATGATATGCCGATTAGTCGCCGTGGGTTAGTTGAGGGGAATTTTGTAGCCAAGGATCTCCTCGACCGCGCTTGTGACTTGGCTCTTCAGCTCTTCGAGCGTGGGGAGCAGCGAGCGGCAGAGCGTGGCCTTATTTTGGTGGATACCAAGTATGAGTTCGGCTTGGTTGATGGCGAGCTAGTCGTCATTGACGAAATCCATACAGCTGATTCGAGCAGGTATTGGGTGGCATCTGAATACGAGGAGCGGTTCGCCAACGGGCAGTCACAAAAGATGCTCGACAAGGAAAATATAAGAAAGTGGCTGGTGGAGCAGGGGTATATGGGTGAAGGGGAGCCGCCTCTTATTCCCGAGGCTCTGCGTGTCGATTTGGCCGTGGTGTATTCAGATTTGCATGAACGCCTCTTGGGCCGACCATTTGAGCCGGAAAAGTGCGTGTCGCCGAAGCATATTTACGAGGCGCTGGGGGTCTAGTCGTAGAATCCTACCTAGATGTAGCGGTAATTCACTGATTCTACGAAAATGTAGAAAAGAGACGTGTGGCTAAAGTCTTTGACTGTTGGGAGAACCTAAAAAAGTTGTTTGATTGCGGTAGTGTAATCAATTAATACTACGTTCTGCATCTGTGCATTCCGACTGGCATGTAGGTTGCAGAACGAGGGGAAAAGAAAGGCGCTGGGCGTCTCTAAGAGTCGTAACTTCTAAGAAAGGTTTGAACATGCAAAGGCGAGCTGAATATATTTGGATTGATGGGGCTTACCCCACTCGAAAACTTCGGTCAAAGACCCGAATTTTGGCGGATAAAGATTACGCTATAGATGAATTCCCGCAATGGGGTTACGACGGCTCTTCTACCTTCCAAGCTGATGGAAGCGATTCTGATTTGGTTTTACAGCCGGTAAGGCACGTCGAGGATCCTATTCGAGGACCAGGCTCTTACCTTGTAATGTGCGAAGTTTTGAATTCTGATGGGACCCCGCACAGTTCGAATACCAGAGCAAAGCTCAGAGAGACACTAGATAAGGGCGCTAAAGACGCTGGGGCTTGGTTTGGCTTTGAACAAGAATATACATTGTTCCAAGGCGCTCGTCCTTTAGGTTGGCCTGATTCGGGCTACCCTGCTCCCCAGGGGCCGTTTTATTGCGGTGTTGGGGCTGATGAAGTGTTTGGTCGCGAACTGGTAGAAGACCACACAGAGGCGTGTTTGCTCGCCGGGCTAATGATTTTTGGTACCAATGCTGAAGTTATGCCAGGGCAATGGGAGTATCAAATTGGGTATCGTGGCCTCGAGGGAGATGAGGAAGCAGATCCGCTTTTGGTGTCGGATCACCTTTGGATCTCCCGTTGGTTACTTTATCGATTGGGTGAAGAGCATGGCGTTACTGCTACGTTGGATCCCAAACCGGTTAAGGGTGATTGGAATGGAGCTGGAGCCCATACTAACTTTTCTACCACGGCTATGCGAGATGCTGCCACCGGTAAAGGTGCGATAGAACAGGCTATTGAGCGATTAGGGCCTCGCCATGCTGACCATGTGGCAGTTTATGGGCACGGGCTTCATGAGCGTTTGACCGGCTTACATGAAACGTGTGCGATCGACCAATTTAAGTTTGGCGATGCAGACCGAGGTGCTTCTATTCGGATCCCACGCCATGTTGCGAAAAAAGGATATGGATACATTGAAGACCGCCGGCCCGGTGCAAATTGTGACCCTTACGAAGTTTGTAATGTTTTGCTTGAGACAATTTGTCTGGGCGTTACAGCTTAGCGTCAGCGAATAAACACAAAAAGTGCGTTTAATGAAATGGCGCGGTGAGCTTAACTTACTGCGCCGTTTTTTTTTGCTCATACAAAAAGTTAAGCTCGTTGAGTAGCCACGGCGTTATAGTTGCCTCAGCGTCTTGGGTGGCGGCTTTGATTTGTGTCTCATTCCAGTAATCGACGGCGTCTACTTCATCTGCGTCCATAAGGACTTTGCCTGTAAAGAGCCCTCGGTAGGTCTGAACAAACTCATTATCAATGATGCCTAAATCGGCGCGGACGAAAGCCTGGCGCCGCCAAGGGCGCCATAGTTCAAGTTTTGGGGCTTGT
>CAXGXL010000619.1:0-2927 GCA_964013555.1 uncultured bacterium | reverse complement strand
CGCTAGGCAGGTAAGCCTTGGGCTGGTAGAGGTTCGGCTCTTTTTCTTATGCAAGAGGTTTGTTATGCAGGTTCAAAAAGGTGCTGTTGTTTCTATTCATTACACCCTTACCAACGATGACGGGGTGGTCATTGATACATCGAAGGATGGCAAGCCCCTAGATTACCTCCACGGGTACCGCAATGTTGTTCTTGGGCTAGAAGAAGCCCTTGAGGGAGCAACCATCGGTTCTGAAATTGAAGTGAGTGTTCCGCCAGAGAAGGGCTACGGAATGTTTGATGCACGGTGGATTCAGAAGGTTCCGCGGGAAACCTTTGAGGACGTGGAGTCCCTTGAGGTTGGGATGGGGTTTCTTGCAGATACGGAGCAAGGACCTCGGCAGGTTTTCATCACTGGGATTGAGGGCGACGAGGTAGAGCTCGACGGCAACCACCCACTCGCCGGTAAAACCCTTCATTTTGCAGTGAAAATAGCGTGTTTGAGGGAGAGTACCGCCGAAGAACGTGAGCAAGGAGTGGTTGAGGAAGATGGGGCGTGTCAGAAAACCGGATGCTGCGATTAGTTGCCTTGCTTTTGGCTCTTGTCTTCTCCTTTTGAAGACGTTGTTTCATCTTCAAGGCAGTCCGGGCATTCGCCTCGGAGCTGAATGCTGGCCTTACTAACGGAAGCGGACCATCGCCCGGTGGCAGATAAAGAAGAACTCAGGTCGACCGGGAGGCACGCTACTTGGCCGCAGTTTTGACAGATAAAGTGTGGATGGCCATGATCTTGGCCATGGGCTCCTGATAGGGCGTATCGGTCGATGCCATTCGCGTGGCTGGCTACTACAGCTAGGCCGGAATCACGAAGTTTTACTAGGTTTCGGTAGATAGTTGCCGGGTCCCAATCTGTTTCCGCGAGTAGTTCCAATACCTCGGTGTGCGATAACGGGGTTTGAGCAGCTTTAAGAACGGTGAGAACCGCTAGACGCGGTCCCGTAACCCGCAGCCCATTTTCTTGTAGCAGCTTTCGTGCTTCTTCTTTGGTGATGCTCACAATTCCTCACGAGTAGTTGCAAAATGTCCTAGTGCAATTAGCTTGCTTTTGCAAGTTTACTACATTAATCACCCACCAGGAATAAATAGAAGTATCCCGTCAGTAGCTTTTGTCAGCGGGCTTTCACATAGAGAAAAGAGCATGAGTGAAAAAATGGACCGATTTGGAGTAGTTGCGAGTAGTCTTTGTGCTACTCATTGCGCCCTTAGTGCCCTCTTACCGGTAGCCTTTAGTGCACTGGGGTTGGGATTTCTAGTGGGCCATGAGGCTGAGTGGGTTTTTACGCTCGTGGCGATAGCATTGGGGCTTGGGGCTTTGATTCTTGGCTGGAGGCAACATCATTCGCCTCAGATTATAGGGGTTTTGGCTTTGGGCATCGTAGGCCTTCTCGCTTCTAGGGGCCTAGAGATGGGTTCGGAGCATCACGGGCATCACGAGGATTCGCATCAGGCCCAGGCAGAGCAAACGGAGGCTCATTCGGCTGGTGTCAAAACCGCAGGACATGAAGACGGTGGCGAGGGTAAAGAGAAACACCATGAGGGCGAGTCAGCGCACGAAGGTTCAATGCATCTTGTGGGAGCCGTGGTGGGGATCCTGGCGGGGCTGCTTTTGATGCTGGGGCATATTCTCAATATGCGAGCGATCCGCCAGTGCCAAAAGGCGTGCTGTCCTTGAGTCTAGACTGGTTGATCATCGGCGGCGGGATTCACGGGGTGCATATTGCTGCTCGTTTACTTGGGGAGGCGGGGATTTCACCGGATCGACTTCGGATTGTGGATCCGGGCGAGAGGCTCCTTGAGCACTGGCAACGGTGTACCGCAACTACCGGAATGACCCACCTGCGCTCGCCGTCGGTTCATCACTTGGATCTAGATCCCTGGTCTCTTGAGCGTTTTGCGGGTAAGCGAAAGCGCCGCAAGTCTTTGCTTTTGAAGGGGCGCTACGGCAAGCCCGCTTTGTCCCTCTTTAATTCGCATTGCGAGAAGGTGATTGACACCTTTGGGCTAGAAGATTTGCACATTACGGACCGGGCTTTAACGTGCTCGGTTGAATGTGACGAGGTACGTGTTCAACTTGCTAGCGGATCTGAGATGAGAGCCCATAACCTTGTGTTAGCAATTGGCACGGGCGAGCAACCTAATTGGCCTCAGTGGGCACCTCGTGAGCACGATTTTGTGCATCATATCTTCGAGCCAAGTTTTGATGGGTGGCCATCTTCGTGTGAGACCGTTGCTGTGGTTGGGGGTGGTATTTCATCGGCCCAGGTGGCGCTTCGGCTTCTTGAACAAGAGCATCACGTGCATATGATTTCGCGGCACGGGCTTCGAGAGGAAATGTTTGATAGCGCTCCGGGATGGCTCGGGCCTAGGTATATGACAAGATTCTGGAGCGAGCCGGATTTCGACCAGCGTCGGGTGATTATAAACGAAGCTCGCAATCGAGGCTCTATGCCTCCCGAGGTTCGTCGTTTGCTCCGTCGAGCGATGACCCAGGGGCAACTTATTTGGCACCAGGCGGCGGTGGAAGGGCTCGATGAGCACGGCACGGTTTTACGTTTTCGGCTCAGAGGTCGGACCCATTTAGATGTCGACCGCGTGTTGCTAGCAACCGGTTTTTCATCAAAGCGCCCCGGAGGAGCGTTGGTGGATGGATTGATTCAATCCGCTTCGTTGCCCTGTGCTGAATGTGGCTACCCGGTGGTGGATTCGGGGTTGCGGTGGCACTCGAATGTTTATGTGTCGGGGCCTTTGGCTGAATTGGAATTGGGTCCGGTATCTCGCAATATTGCTGGAGCGCGAAGGGCGGCAGAGCGCTTGGTCGCTGTGGCGCGAAATGTAGGCTCTCGGTCCATGGGAGGGTCTTGATTCCGTTATGTGACGGACATTACTTTC
>CAXGXL010000618.1:0-2941 GCA_964013555.1 uncultured bacterium | reverse complement strand
GAAGATTTCTTGGTCTGCTGGCTTGGAAGCTTGATTTTTCACTCGATTGCCGTAGCTAGCGGGCTGGAATTAGTCTACAACATCTTGGTTATAAGTAGATAAGATTCTCGGGAAAGATTCCGAGTTACGCTGAAAGTTGAAAACGTCGTGTCCTACTTAGTTTTGGCTCGCAAATATCGCCCAAGTACCTTTGCAGATCTGGTTGGGCAAGAACACGTTGTTCGAACCCTTGAAAATGCAATTCGCTTGGAGCGAGTTCACCACGCATTTTTATTCACCGGCGCGCGCGGGGTTGGAAAGACAACCACAGCTCGTATTTTAGCGAGGGCTCTCAATTGCGAAAAGGGACCCACTTCTACTCCTTGTGGGCAATGTTCTTTATGCGTTGAGATTGGAAACGGAAATTGTCCAGATGTTCTGGAAATTGATGGCGCTTCTAATACCGGTGTCGATAACGTTCGTGAACTCAAGGAAAATGTCCGTTATAGACCGAGTAGAGGAACCTACAAGCTTTATATTATTGACGAAGTGCATATGCTTTCGCAAGCTGCGTTCAATGCATTGCTCAAGACACTTGAAGAGCCTCCCGAGCACGTTAAATTTATTTTTGCGACAACCGAGCCGCAAAAGATTCCAGTAACTATTTTGTCTCGTTGTCAGCGTTTTGATTTTAGACGTGTAGGGGCTGAGAAGCTTAGGGAGCATCTCAAGCAAATTTTGTCTAAAGAGGAATTAGAGTTGGGCACTCAGGCACTTGGTTATATTGTGCGTGAGGCTCAAGGTTCGGTTAGAGATGCACTTTCACTTTTGGACCAGGTGTTAAGTTATAGCGGTGAGGCTCTTGATGATTCGATCGTTGTCGAGGCACTTGGGGTTGTTGATCGGCAGACTATTTTTGAGTTGTGCAATGCGATTTTACTCAAACAAGGCTCTGTGCTCTTAGATCTTATTGCGGATGTTGATGCTCGTGGTCACGATATGACTGATGTGGCTGCGCTTTTGGTGGAGCATTTGAGAGACCTCATGGTCGCGAAGGTGTCTGAATCCGCCAACCAGGTCCTAAAAGATCGAGCACCAGAGGAACTCGAAGCGTTAGCGCTCCAAGCCCAATCAATAGATAAACCACTTTTGCATCGACTTTTTACATTGGCTGTGCGGGTGGCGGAAGATGTGAGTCGCTCTTTTCATCCAAGAGTGAGCCTTGAAATGGGGCTTTTGCGCTTGTTGGAAGCAGAATCTGCTCAGTCCCTTGAATCGTTACTTCAGAAAATTGATGATGCAGTAAAGGGGAAAAACTCTCAAAACCAAATCAGTGCCCCTATTGCCAACCAATTTGAAACCTCCAAACCCAAGCCAAGTCGTCCACCGCGCAGTGCTCCACCCAATGCGAGTACTGCTTTGGAAAAGCCCAAAAGACCAACTCAGAAGCCTTCTGAAGTTAAGAAGGAGCCGACTAGAACACCTACCCCCACAAGGGCTGATTCGGTCCCCGGGGTCGAGGGCTGGAAGCGATTTGTGGCTCGGATTCAAAAAGTGGGGCCTGCGCTGGCTGCGGTTTTACAGCACGGCTGTGTGGTGGAGTTTGGTCCCACGGGGGTGAAAATTGGTTATGCGAAGGAATCATTTTATTGGACAAGTGCCAATGATTCCGAGAGCAAAAAGATTATCCAGGCTAAGCTCGAAGAGCAATTTGGGCAGCCTGTTAATTTTTCAATTGTGGCACTGGAAGAAATGGGGGAGGACAAGCCTGCGACACTGGCTGAAATTCGAGAGCAAGAGGAATTCGACGAAACGAGTCAGATTAAGCAAGATGCTATTGCGCATCCAGCAGTGCAAGGAGCGATTGCTGTGTTGGGTGGGGAAGTGGAAAACGTAACTCCTTTAGGAAAGACCTCATAAAGTATCATTGAAAGGAATGAACTCACATGGATCTATCAAATCTCATGCAAATGGCCGGCCAGGTCAAAGAACAAATGGAGTCAGCACAAGCCGATGCCGCCAAAACAATTGTCGTTGGCGAATCTGGGGGGGGGATGGTCAAAGTTACTATGAACGGTAACCATGAAGTAACCGACGTAACGATAGATCCGACTATTGTGAATTCCGATGAAGTCTCTCTCTTGGAGGATCTTGTCCGAGCAGCACTCAACCAAGCTTCGGTAAATGTTCAAGCAGCGATGAAAGATAGGATGAGTAACGTGGTTTCAGGAATGGGGCTTGACCTATCTAATTTAGGCATTCCCAAGTAGGCACTACGAATGGGGTATCAAGCGTATTATTCAGATGTCGATCGCGACGTGGGACCTGTTGAAAGGTTGATTCTGGAATTGGGCAGGCTCCCTGGAATTGGGGAGAGAACTGCGGCTCGCTTGACGTTTTATTTATTGAAGCAGGCACGTGATACAGGAGCCGAAGCGTCTTTGGCTTCTGATTTATCAAGAGCGCTCAGTGAGGTCATTGAGGAAGTTGGCCTTTGTTCGGATTGCTCCAATCTCACAACGACCGAAATTTGTAGTATTTGCAAAGATCCCAGGCGCGATCCGAAGGTATTGTGTGTTGTTGAGACCGTAGCGGATTTGAGAGCTATTGAGGCAACTGCAAATTTTCGTGGTATTTTCCACGTACTTCATGGGGCGTTGGCTCCTTTAGATGGAGTTGGCCCCGAGGACCTAAAGCTGGGGGCATTGGTCAATCGGGTTGAAGCAAAGGGGTTTGAAGAGGTTATTTTGGCTATGAACGCCGATGTGGAGGGCGACGCAACGGCGCTATATTTGGCAAGGTTATTAGAGCCAACTAGAGCGAAAGTTAGCCGATTGGCATCAGGTATTCCTATGGGGGGAGAGCTTGAGTATCTAGATCACGCTACCTTAGGCCGGGCGCTCTTAGAACGCCGCGAGTTTTCGTGAGCTTCGATGGTTGAAACGTGATGCATCTACTCTTA
>CAXGXL010000617.1:0-2947 GCA_964013555.1 uncultured bacterium | reverse complement strand
GCATATTTTTGGTTTTCTTTAATGGGGCAATTGACACCAACTTTGTTGATACCCCGTCGTCTGATCCCAAGATGGTTGTTACCCCCGCAGACAAGGTTGTTTGGAAGGCGTTGCGGCCTGAAATGGAAAATGGTCCCAAGATGGCCGTTATCTCCGGCGATCCGCAAAAAGGCTCATTTTCTGCTCTTTTCCAATTGCCTGCAGGCATGACCACCAATGTACATACTCATACGGCGGGATTTGTTGGTGCCATCATCTCCGGAACTCATCATCGCGGTGTTTCTGCGGACCAGCTTGTGACCTTAACGAACGGCGGAGTTTGGAGTGAGAAAAGTGGCGCTCCGCATATGGAGAAATGCGGTGACAAGGAAACGTGTGTTTTTGCTGTTCAGATGGATGGTGCCCTGGATCAAAAGAATGTCGAGATCAATTCGGCCGCAGAGGCCGCAAAATAAGCTGAGCCGTAATTCAGCTAGGAGACCTTCAAGTGGCATCTTGCACGCTCCTTGAAGGTCCGTACCTAATACTTGGATACGGATTTGGGCGACGATATTCGGTTGCTTGGAAAAAGCGCATCATCTGGATCCAATTCTTGTGGGAATGCTCCTTTGCAGGGACAAATAGTCATCCATTGCGTAGGATTTGTGATACAATTCTAGAATGCCCTTATTGCCGCAAAAGCACCGGGAGAAGCCCCAAGCAGACGATATTCCACCTGCCTTGCTTGATTCAGGTGATGCGCAGCCTTTTTACCACAAAGTGGTTTGCTGGATGGGGTTTCATGAGTACGAGCTCCTTGAAGTTCAGCTTTCTTTTGTTCCTGGATCTAGCGTTGAGAAGGTAAGATGCCGCTATTGCCATGAAGTGGTTATTCGAGAGAATTCTTGAAGGTCAGGACTGACTACCGGTAGAGGTGTTCCCCCGGGCCCATTTTAGTGCCGAAACTGAGATGTTTTCGCGCTGGATGACAATTTCTGCGCTGGGTATTCGACTATGGGCGCCGTCGTTTGCTTTTCCCCCTGCTTTTGCTAGAGTCTTATCACTCGGATTGTATCGAAATGGAAAGCAATGAACCACGAAGAGCATTCGTCAGAAGAGCGTCTTGAAGAGTTAGCCGAAGATATTGATTTTTCGGTGCCGGACTCCGAGAATATTGAACTAAGGCCAGAGTTGGGTACCGACACTGTAACTGTGCGCTTAGATTCAGACACCAAATTTGTTTTGGTTGACGTGCCACAGGTGCCCTTAGCCAATGCGAATGATACGGAAGTTGTTGGTGAAGTATGTGATTTTGAGTACCGGCTCGCAAGTGGTGGGATGGGCGTTATTTATTCGGCTACCCAAAAAGAACTGCAGCGCGCCGTAGCAGTTAAGGTTCTGCGAGAAGATAAAATCAACGAGCCGACAATAGTTGATGGCTTCTTAGTTGAGGCAAAAGTTGCTGCTGAATTAGAGCACCCCAATATTATTCCAGTTCATTCTCTAGGTCGCACAGAGAATGAAATGCCTGCTCTTGTAATGAAAAAGGTCAGTGGGGTCTCATGGGGCGATATTCTTCGTGAGAAAAAAGAAAAAGGGTTCAAGCACGAAATAGATGCAGAATCTTGGCGGATCTTTCGAAGCGTCTGTCACGCAATTTCTTTTGCGCACAGCAAAGGGATACTGCATTTGGATTTGAAGCCAAACAATATTCTAATTGGTACTTTTGGTGAGGTTCTCGTTGTTGATTGGGGGATTGCGAGGGGCTTCGGTGATTTTCCCCGACATGCCGAGATTAACCTCCCCCATGCTCGCGAACTTCAGTGTATATGCGGAACGCCCTCGTATATGGCCCCCGAGATGGTTTACGCCGACGGGGAGAAGATGGGACCTTGGACGGACGTGTATCAGCTGGGAAGTATTCTTTATAGAATTCTTGAAGGAACGACAGCGAACGCTACGAACTCAAAGTCAATACGAGACACTCTGCGAAATGCCTTACGCGAGGGGAATCTTACGTTTTCTCAGGAAATTCCTGATGGGCTTAAGGAGATCTGTAGCAAAGCTCTCGCGCAAGATATCGCGGATCGGTATCAGAATATAGAAGAGTTGATCGAAGCGGTGGATCGGTTCTTGGAGCACAAGGAAAGTACTTTCTTAACCGAAGGTGCCATTGAAGAACTGTCTGATATCAATCTCGAATCTAGGGGTTTGTCGAAAATGCGTACTGAGGAGGGGCCTAAGCTATATTCGGGCTATGCCTCGGTAATCGGGACCCTTGAAAATGCGCTGAGCTTGTGGCCTGAGAACAAAGAGGCAAGCCTCATTTTAGCCGATGCAAAATTGGCGTACGCGGATCTAGCAAAGGACTGTGGCGATTTTAGGTTGGCTAAAATGACCCTCGAGGGGATGGCGGGCAAAGAGACGGAAGCATTGCGAGAAGAAATCAAGCTTGCAGAAGAGCAGATGTTCACTTCCCAAAAGGTCGAAGAGTTCTTGCGTGTTTTTCGACTAGCTTTTTTGGTAAGTATCACTGCCTTTGTGTGTGGGGTCTTGGCTTTGGGATGGTTGTTTTACACAAGTAAGAAGGATGTTGAAACTGAGGCCCACGGGAATCTAACTCAAGCCGGTATCAAGACGCTTTCTGTAGTGGCTAGCGATTCCGCCGATAGAATTGCCACGAACTTGGATTATGTTCATACTCAATTGGATGCTTTCGCGTTTCAGGTTCAAACCCGATTGAATGAGATGAGGAGCGGGAAACGAAAGGGATTCCCTAATTCGTTTGTAAAGCAGCACACGGCCATCCTAGAGGAATCGCGAAGCCCTATGCCCTACGGTGGTGGGACTCTCTTTTTGCCATTGGCAGCAAAGACCAAAGAGAATATTGCGTCGTTATCGACAATAAAGGCAGTACAACCTGCGCTTGAGAATCTAACGGGCGAATCAAATTCGATTGTTTTGCTTA
>CAXGXL010000616.1:0-2959 GCA_964013555.1 uncultured bacterium | reverse complement strand
AAGAAGTTCTTGCGGCTTGGAGGACGATTTGATCTCCAAGGTTATTTTGTGCCTTTTGGAGACTCACTCTTGCTTCTTGGTGGATTGGATCTCGGGAAATCACTTGCTGGTAGGACTCAGAAGCAGCTTGCCAATCTTCTTGTTGCATTTGATTGCGCGCTTGGGCGAGGTATCGGGCGATAGTGGACTCATAGGTGGCTTGAAGGCTGATGGAGTTTTGTTCGGCGCTCTTTTCGCTTTTAAGATGCTGGCGTAAAGCGATGGAAAGTGTGGCAATCAATAAGATTCCGCTTAAGGTGGCTATGGCGATCGCAAATTTTACGGTGCGGTCAGCATTGTTTACGCGGGTTAAGAACTGGCTAAACGTTTGGGTTAGCCCTTTATTTTCTACTTTAGAGACGAGGAAGTTAACGTTGCCGAAACGAAGAGCGTCTGAAGGATGGAGAGATTGGTTCTGAATTTTCTTGCCATTGACGAATGTTCCATTACTACTGCCCAGATCCTCGATGGCCATGTCTTTGTGAGTGACTCTGATGATCGCGTGATTGCGCGATAGAGAGTTGTCGTTGAGGACAATTGCGTTGTCCTCAGATCTTCCCACATTCAAATTGCCGATGGGTAGAATAAAGGTTTGGTTCTCGACGGGGGCTGATTGTCCGATCAATGAAAAAGTGATTTGGCTCTCTTCTGTATTCGTTTTGAAGGTCAATAAGAATCCACCAATATCAATAATGTTGTGTTTCCCGAGCGGGGTTGGAGCTTCAATGGGCTGACCGTTGACTATCGTTCCATTAGCGCTCCCCAGATCGGAAATGAAGTAATACCCATTGGAGAAGTCAATTCGGGCGTGTTGGCGTGAAACTTGTCCGTCTTCAAAATGCAAATCGCAATTCTGGTCGCGGCCGATAGTCACCGATTCCCCACTTAGAATAAATTCCGTTTGGGTTCCATTGGGGGGACGAATGATTAAGTGTGGCATGGCGAGCTTGATTACTTTTTTAGTCTAGAGAAAATATGGTTAGGTCTGGAGAAATTCCCCGCTCTCGAAGGGAACCGAAAAACTGTGGTACTAGCCCCGTGGGTCTTAGTTGGCCGTGAGCCTGACCGGCTTGACCGGAACCTGACGGGCTGTATCCGAATATATCTTGAAAGGATACGACATTATTTTCCATTCCGGTGATTTCGCTAATATGAGTTATACGGCGTGAACCATCTGAAAAACGTGTTTGCTGGACGATAAGATCGATGGAAGTTAGTATTTGATGACGTATTGTTTGGCTTGGTAGCCCCGTATCGTTTCTATCCACCATTACTTCAAGGCGAGTGAGAGCTTCTTGGGGGGAATTGGCTTGGATGGTTGTAAGCAGTCCATCGTGTCCGGAGTTCATGGCGTGGAGAAGAGCGAGGGTTTCCGCGCCGTTGCATTCTCCGACGACAATTCGGTCCGGGCGCATCTGAATTGCATTTTGAATCAAATCCCGAAGACTATGACTATGGTTTTCTTGCTGACTGGGCGTTGGGGCTCGGAAGCGAATGACGTGACCTTGGGGAAGTTCTAATTCAGGGGTGTTTTCAATTGTGATGATGCGGGCTGTGTCAGGAATATAGGAACTTAGGAGATTAAGTGTCGTTGTTTTTCCGGAACTTGCTCCCCCTGAGATCAGTATATTCTGTCTTGCTTGAACTGCGATACGGAAAAATTCAGCGAGCTGAGGCGTTATTGTTTCTGAGTCTAGGAGGTTTTGTTCGGAAAATAGTCTCTTGGATTCCTTGCGTATGGTTACGGTGGGGCCACTTATTGCAATTGGAGCAAAGACAGCGTTCATTATACTGTCGTCCTTCAATCTTTTGTTCACTATCAACGAATTTTCAACGATTTGTTCTTTGCTAGGGGCGACAAGCTGTTCCACCATTTCGAGTACCGCTTGATCACTCGGAAAAAACAAATCACTTCTTTCGAGTCTGCCGTTGCGCTCCAAATAGATGTGTTCGATGCCATTGATGAGAATTTGCTCCACCGAGTCGTCATCAAGTAGCTTATCTAGAGTTTGAAGAGTAAATTCTTCAAATTGCGAGACGCTCGAGACGCTCGAGACGCTTGAGACCGAAGTTGCGGGGGGTAATTCTTTTGTTGGATTGTCCAGAGCGTGCGAGTCCGATGGGGGTGACGCCTCGGTTAGTACTGGGGGCGGCGCTTGGGGGTCTTCCCCTTCGGCCACCAAGATTTCCTGCTCTATGGGGGGCTCCGTTGGTGAACGAACCTCTGTTTCGACAGGGCGATTCAGGGAGTCTTCGGTACTCATTTCAAGTTCATTTGACCAATCTTCTCCCCATTCTTTTGAGTGTTCTTCGCCCTGGCTCCAATCGTCATCATTGAGGATTGCTTCTAGGCTTTCTTCCGCTTCGCTGATTAGGGGAGGTGTCGCGGGATCGAGGGAGTCTGACGTGTTCATCTCGGTATGGCTGATGACCTCAATGGCGAAGTCGCCGATAAATATTCTGTCGCCGGGCTCTAGACTCTGTTGGTCGTAGATACGTTGCCCATTGATGTAGGTGCCATTGGTGCTCGCATTATCAACGATTAAAAACTTCGTTCCTTTCTTAATCAAGGTAGCGTGTTTTTTTGAGATGTTGTTCTTCTTTAGAACCACGTCATTCGATGGGATTCGTCCGATCGAAATTTCACTAGTATCAAAATCAAGGGTTTGTGAGTCACCGTCGCGTTGTGTGATATTGAGCCTGAACATTTCTCAATCCTACTCTAAAACGTCAAATTCAACGTCTCTATTGGCTTTTTTTGTATTACTGAAAGATACATAAAATGAATTGCTTAAAGCCAGTGTGAAGAGGGCGCTTACCTCTTCCGGAGCGACTGGCGAGTTTTGTTTGAAAGCGGGGGCTGGGCAGTGGGAACCTGCTTGGTGATGAATTGGTTTGAGGAATCGAAAGCTCGGTGGGC
>CAXGXL010000615.1:0-2961 GCA_964013555.1 uncultured bacterium | reverse complement strand
GGATTCCATGCTTCATGTAGGAAGCTATCGTCGAAAGCCCAAGCCTTTCCTTCGCGCATTTCACGTTTGTCTTTTCCTACTTGGAGTGCACAGCCCTCTGGTACCGCTAGACCCAATTGCACTCGAACGCGCATGTTGGTGATGCCATGGTGCGGTAGAATATGCGTATTCGGTTCCAATAGGGAAAAGGTGCTAAATCCGGGTTTGTGTCGGTGAAGTTCTTGCAGAAAGAGACCCGTGACGGGGAAGCGGTCATGGGTTTCTTGAACTATTTTGTTTTCACGGTAGAAGGGGGCAACTAGCCAATTCCCATCTTCGAAGAGGTCGCCCCAGGGTTCTTGATATTGAGTAAATAGAGTTTCCTGGAGTTCTCGGTGAACCTCCGCTCGAATCTTGGAATGGAGCATTTCGACCTGGCCAATAGCTGGTATTTCTTGAGGGGAAAACCAGGGTTTTCGACTCAAGCCAGGGTAAAAAAGGAGCTGCCAAAATGGCTCAGGGTTTTGTTGGTAGGGATTGTCTGAAGGAATGGGGGTTTCAGCTAATAAATGCTCAAAGAAAAACCGAAGCCGCTTCGATTCATGAGTCATGGGGATGGTTTGGTAGATTAATTCAACTCGGGCGAGCCACGATTGTTTAGAAGTGAAGTCGACCATAGGTCAGGATAACCTTTTGTGGGAGCAAATGTCGAATTGCTTGGCCTTTGAGGAGAACTAGTTGGGACCAATGGTACTATTTCCCGTTGTTTCCGTTGCTTCTGGAGCGGACTGATTTGGGCCGGCCGTCCCTTGGAGATACACTCGTTGGCTTCGAATAGTAGATGGTCCGGCTGAACGCACTCTTTTTAGTATTTCTCCTTGAGCATTGCGAGTGGTCAGAAATCGTAAGGAGCCAAATGCGTCGATGGACAGATACGAACCATCAGACTCTTTCTTAGTGAAGCGACTGCTCAATTCAGTTGGCCCCAAGGGGTTGAGACTTCCATCGTAAAGTAAAAATCGTGCAGCGGCATTACTCCCTGAAAGTGCGAAGTACTGGTGTAGTCGAGTGTTTGCTTCGCGTGTTCCTAAGAGTTGCTTTGCCGGCACGGAGAAGTCGATGGTAAGTTGTTTTTGGTTTTTTTCTCCTGCTCCTGTGTAGCGGGTTCCGTCTGAGGTTTGGAGTTTCAGTGCCAATTTTCTTTGAGCAGTTGCACCAGAGTATTGATAGGAAACAAGAAACCCGGTTGGGTCAGTGATTTCCTGGGTGATGCGGTCTATTGGTATAATGACGGATGGGTTTTGCATAGAAAGAACCGACACTACTCGGGTTTCGAGAATTTGGTTGTTGGGTTGTTTCTTATAAATAATATACTCGTAACCAGAGCTGAGGGTGTCAATCTCAATCCTATTTATTTCTCTTCGAGTTGGAGGGGGAGACATATCGGGCAGATGGATATTTTTAACGAGCCCTGAGATAATTCGGTCGAAGGATGCTCGGTAGCCTAGTTCATTGTGTGTGCAGCTTAAGAGTCGATTGGGTAGTACTACCGTGAATAGCTTCAGGGCATTAGTAGTAGAGTTTTGGATGGCGAGCTCCAGGTAGGGACGTCCATGAAAGTGCCCCGCCTCTATCTGGAGGGTGGGGGGGATTGTTTTGCTGCCAGGTTTTTTATCTATTTCTAGAAGGATTTTCCTAGCGGTGTCGAGGGTCGTTTGAGCCGGATTCTTGAGGGCTTTGTATAGATAACATTCAGGTGGAGTGGATGTTCCAATATTCCACCGAATGTAGTCGTAATCAGGTTTTGATATTGCTTCTATGCTAGTTGTGCTCTCAACACGCCCCCAAAGGCGACTGTCTGGGGTTGCCCAGCGCTTAAGAGACTGGGGTTTGATTTCTCTTTGTTGCATTAAACTCAAGGTTTGAGAGGCGCTAGGGTAATTGGTCTGTGTGGTGGCGCTGCAGTTGTAGGTAAAAATACAACAAAGGAATAGTAAGTGGGGTTTCATGGAGGAGGTCCTTTTCTCGGTTGGTTTCAAGCTTGGTTAAGTGTTTTGTAATTTGGAGGTTTTGCTTAGGGCTTCTTTCTTTATCTTGAATTCAGCTCAACATGGCAAGCTTGAAGGTCAGGAGACGAGTTATTTCTAATTCTAATTCTATTTTAGTGTTTGGCTGGAGTTTGAGGTATTTTGGTTTTAAGGTAACCTGACAAAAGCTTTCTTGAAGGACTAGAAAATGAAGATTGGGTTTGTGGGAGTTGGTATTGTTTTTTTTGCCTTCGTTGGCAAGGCGGATGCAAAATTTGCGAGAGGGGAGTCAGTACCCGTTGAGCGCTTAGTCAAGAATCTTACGAGCTATGTTCAAGAAAACCCTCAAGATCCTCACGGCTATTATGTGTTGGGGCGAGTTCATAGCTTGGCATTTGTTAATAAGAGTGGCAAACTCAATGTGCTACCCACGAAGAGCGTTGACAAAGCATTGCCGATTTTGGCCGACTCACAAAAGCGAGTTAAGAGAAAATATAGATTACGTACTGAGGCACTGCGCCAGCATCTATCAAGTGCTATTCAAAATTATCGAGTCGCGATTGAAAAAGAACCTAAAGCCGCTCTTTATCGTATTGGTATGGCTTTCGTGTTGGATAAAGGAGCACAGTTTTCACGAAACATGGGGCTTCCGCCGCTTTTACCTACTCCGGCTAACCTCGTGCAACCGAGGGAGTTAACTCGTTATTGGCAGACTAAGGCCAGTGATTTTTATTTGCAGGCCTATGACTTAGCGGTGGTCTCCGAACTAGCATCGAAGACGCAACCGATCGGCGGCTTGCGGAAGATGATAAGTTACGAAGCAGGTCGAGGTTACGTTCGTCTTATTCGCAAACTTCGACTAGAGAAAGAAAAGGGCGATATTCTTGGGAAGATTCGGGAGAGTTTGAAGAACCTTGAGGCGATCCCACGAGGTGCGGTTACGCCCATATTATTT
>CAXGXL010000614.1:0-2964 GCA_964013555.1 uncultured bacterium | reverse complement strand
CAGGGGCGAGGCACGAGACATGCTCACCACAGATGCAATGCTGCGCCCCACCGAAGATAAACCTCGATCGAGAACAAGTTGAACCATGGTTCCGTTGCCACAAGAGCTTTCGATTTTGCACTCTCCACCCAGTGCCATGACTCGCTCACGAAGACTAAAGAGCCCCAACCCAAAATCGTTTTCGGTGCGCAGGCGCCCGTTGTGCCCTGATGCATCAAAACCGACCCCGTCATCTCTAACAGTCAATTCTATGCGGTCCTGAGTATCTAAGCCCACCTCAACATGGGCCAAGCGAACATCGGCATGTTTGATGATATTCAACAAAAGCTCTCGCAGGGCTTGAAACAAGAGAATACGCAGAGTTTCATTTTGGGGTTCTGCGTCTGCGTTCACCTTCAACGAAATCTCAAGCCCGTGTGTTTCTTTCATGCGGCGCACCAACCAATGGCAAGCAGCCAAAAAGCCGGCATCCGTCAAGATAGGCGGGCTTAACTCAACACTTAGGCTTCGAGATTCATTGATACACTCATTTAACACAGCATCAAGAGACTCAACCTTCTCATCCATATCCTCGATTTGCGGGGAAGCAAGCATGGCCAATTGAAATCGAGCACTAACCAAGAGTTGCTGGAGATGGTCGTGAAGAACCATGGATATCCTCTGGCGTTCTTTGTGCTCTGCCTGAGTGAGCTCCAAAGCAAGGCGGCGAAGTTCATCGGCCTGCCTTTCAACAACCGCCAAGCGCTCAATTGCCCCATCTTCAAGAACTTGGTTCGTAGCATGGGTAATATTCTCGACTCGTTTTCTGCTGGTAATATCGTGCAAAGCACCTCGAATATCCAAAAATCCCGGCCTCGATGAATCGCCTACCAACAATTGCACTGAACCACTGCAGGTTACCCACTTGTTGTCCCCATTAACCGTTAAATGACATTCCTCTTTAAAATTCTTTTTGGCGCCACTTATCAACTCACGGACGTGAACCAAAATTCGATGGCGATCTCCAGCCCCAAATTTTCGCAACACGCTTCGCACACCGTATTTCTTAGAAACCTCGAAACCCAATAGCGAAGCACACAAAGGAGATAATTCGATGCTTTGATCAAAACTGGAATATCTCCAGGGGCCTAATCCGGCCGATGTTGCAGCCAAACTCACAAAGGTGGTCGCATCCAAGAGTTTTTGTTGATTTTCCCTATTCAACTTATGCCAACGCCGCAGCATTGAAATAGCCACGGCCCAAATGAGCAGAACCAACAAGCAAATTAAGAGCCCCAGTCCCCTGGCCACATTGAAGCGTCGCTTGTGCTTGTTTACTTCACGCTCAAAGTTAGCATCAACTCCCGTGAGAAACTCATGCATCCCTTGAGTGTAATATCGCTTCTGTTCTTCGTAACTCTCTGTACGCAAGATATTCTGAGCTTCGACCAAGTCTCCTCGCTTAATGGCAGCGAATGAAGCTCTCTCCATTTCTACCAACCGGTCATTCGCGTTATTGGTTAGAGAAATTGCCTCTTGGACTTTGTCGCTCAACGAAACGGAATAGATTTTGCCAATGACCTGGCTCAACTCTTTCTCAAAATAGTTGTAGCGCTGAATCCAAGCATTGTCACCGGTTGCAGCCGCCATGCGCGCAGACATCGTTAAGATTTCGTCTAAGTGAAGAATGCGGCCTCGATTCAATACAAATTCTTTTTGTTCGTCCCGCAACCGTTGAGTGGCATCGGGCAAAGAATGAGTAACGAATCCAAAAACTCCCAAAGCGACAACGGTAAGTAAAACAGTCCCCGTCAGGACTTTCCAAGGAAAAGTTGGGAGGAACTTTCTAGACATCTTCAATTAGTCGGCTGAAGCTCATTGACCCATGAAAAGGCAGACCGCATTAGCTCAGAATGATTTGACAACCGCAATTTTTGCTTAATGTGCGCCTGATGGGTTTCGACCGTCTTTATACTTATGAATAATTTTTCAGCCACGTGACGTGTGCTCTTTCCTTGACCGACAAGTTCAAAGACCTCAAGTTCTCGATCGCTTAAGAGCTTCAAGGGCGAATCTCCTTGATCGGCACCACGACCGAGAATGCGTTTTAACATCAAATCCGATTGTCTTTTACTCAGCGCCACTTCTTGTCTGGCTATCTGTCGAATAGCCTCTAGAATCTCGACCGGCGGAGTGTTTTTCATCAAATAACCATCAGCACCCAGCTTTAAGGCCCTCTCCGCAAAAACGTCTTCGTCGTGCATCGACAAAACCAAAATAGAGAAGTCATTTTTTTCTCGATTCAACTCCCTTATGAGTTCAAGTCCACTCATATCTCCAAGAGCGAGATCTACAACAACGATATCGATCTTCTTGGTAGGAATATCTTTGAGCGCATCCCTTCCAGTCTCAGACTCCCCAACAAGCACCATATTGGGCTCCGAGTGCAATAGGCCTGAGAACCCCATTCTAAAAACAGGATGATCATCCACAAGATAAATGGATATCGTTTCTTCAGATGCCATTTACAGGTCCTTTCCGAGGCTCGACGAGAATTTTTTCCAGAGGGGGCTAACAAAATTAAATGCATTTGTCTTGGGTAAATTAAATCGTTGGTGAATTTTATTGCATCAGGGAAGCCCCGATAAGGAATTAAACTTGGCTACTAAAATTATTTCCGCCATCTCCCGATAGTCGTAAAACAAAGAAGTCTCTACTCACCTTTTCTGCAAGGCGGCAAAATCTCTGCCGTTTCTGCGCTTGATGCTTCCTACCTCCAAAGTAAGTAGGGGCTAAATTAACTCATGAGGATACAATGAATCACAGTCTAAAAGCAGAATATTTATGGCTCGACGGAGCTCATCCTACCCAACAAATCCGGTCCAAAACTCGGATCTTACGAGTTAAAGATCCTGCAAAATTGAAACTAGAAGACCTGCCAGAATGGGGCTACGACGGTTCATCCACTTACCAGGCCGCGGGGGG
>CAXGXL010000613.1:0-2966 GCA_964013555.1 uncultured bacterium | reverse complement strand
CTCTAGGAGCGGGAGATATTTCGAAGGTTAGTGACCAACTTTTAGAGCGTTTGCAGCAAAGCTCAGGAGAGGATGGGTGAACGCTGTGGCTCTAGGATTGTCCGCAATGAATCAAGTCCAGGCTGAGTTGAAGGCCCTTGAAGATGTTCAGGTTACTCTCGATGCGCCACTAGCGAAGCGAGTGTCGATGAAGGTGGGTGGGCCTGCGGAAATACTTGTTGCTCCCCAAACCCCAAGGGCTGCTGCGCAGCTATGGAAAGTTGCCAAAGAATCTCCTTTTCCCGTTACTATTTTAGGGGGAGGTACCAACGTTATCATTTCGGACTATGGGATTGGTGGGATTGTTGTTGATCTGGAACCGGGCTTTAATTTTGTGCGGGAATATCCAAACGAAGACGGTACTGCTTTGTGGGAAGTAGGAGCGGGTGCGGGGACGGGAAAAATTGTCAATTTGGCTTTAACTAGGGGGCTTGAGGGGCCCGAGGTTCTAGCGGGTGTACCTGGTACCATGGGCGGAGCCTTGATTATGAACGCTGGAGGCCATGAGGGAGAGATTTGCTCTATTGTTGAACGGGTTCAAATTGTTGATCAAGGAACGGTGAAGTGGATCTCAAACGAGGATTGTGGCTTTCGTTATCGTGCAAGTGATTTTCCAAAGGGTGCTTTCATTTTGGCCTGCGAGTTGTCGTTAAAACCGGGAAATAGAGCTGCTTTGAAGGCTGAAGTTAAAGACCATCAGAGGCGCAGGAGGCGAACTCAGCCACTTCGGTTTCCCAATGCTGGTTCAATATTCAAGAACCCACCGAACGATTTTGCGGGTCGTCTTATTGAGGCAGCGGGATGCAAAGGTCTCAGATTGGGGCAGGCGCAGGTATCTGAGCTTCACGCGAATTTCATCGTTAATCTCGGGGGAGCGACGGCATTTGATATTGTGAATTTGGCCGTCAATGTTCAGCAGAAAGTTTTTGAAAAAACTAAAGTCGAGTTAGAGTTCGAGGTGAAGCTTTTGGGTGAATTTCCCACGGAGATAGCGAAATGAGTCGCACAGTGAATAAGCAAAAGCCCCGATTTAACAAGAAGAAAAATCGTCGGGTTCAACCTGCGGAAGAAAAGCAGGGTGGAGGCTGGTGGATGTCTATTAGGCGTTTTCTTTCGTTTAGCTTGAGCTTGGTTGCACTAGTGGGAATCGGTGCAGGGCTGGTGCACGGCTGGGAGAGCCTTAATCAAAGCCCGAGAGTTCGGGTTGCTGCAATTGAAGTTGAAGGCATCAGCCGAATTTCTAGAGGGGAGATAGATGCCTATTTAGGGGGAGTATACGGTAGTTCTATTTTTGAGTTAGATCTGGATAATTTAGCTTATGAACTCCGCCGCCATCCTTGGATATCAGAGGTTTCCGTACGACGGAAACTTCCCGATGCATTAATGATTCAAATTACGGAACATACGCCGGGCATATTTGTTAGCTTAAATGAGGTGTATGTCGCAAATAAGGATGGGGACTTATTTAAGCGATTATCTAGTCGAGATGGTTTGCTCTTTCCGGTTTTGACCGGCTTAGACTTGGATGCTACGGAGTTCGACTCTTATAGACAAAAAGGGACTGTGAAAGAAGCAATTGAGATTGTTGAAACACTGGAAAAATACAGAACGGTTTTTGGGAGAGTCGAAGAAATTCATTTCGATGGAGATTTAGGTTGGAGTATTGTAACTCGTTCCCCCAATAAGAATGACAGGATTTTGAGGACTCATTTGGGTATTACGGCGTTGCGTCGTATTACGGTAGCTAGAGATGTCCTTAATCATCTAAAGGAAATTAAGCGCGACCCGGAAGTTATCTGGGTTGATGGCGTAAAGAACCCAGATCGAATACACGTTCGCTTGCGAGCGGCTCGATCGATACACGATGCAGAGAGATTTGTCGCATCGGCGAGGTAGGACATGGCACAATCGGATGAACTCATAGTAGGGCTCGATATTGGTACGACCAAGATTTGCGCAATTGTTGGAGAGGCTGCTCCAGGAGGAGGAGTTGATATTGTGGGAATTGGTAGTCATCCCTCCAAGGGGCTGCGCAAGGGCGTTGTCATCAATATCGAATCAACGGTGAACTCCATTAAATCAGCTATCGAAGAGGCTGAGCTTATGGCTGGTTGTGAGATATCCCACGTTTATGCGGGAATCGCTGGAGGTCATATTCGGGGGTTTAACAGCCATGGAATTGTTGCGGTAAAAGACCGCGAGGTTCGGCAAACTGATTTGGACAGAGTTATTGATGCGGCCCGCGCGGTGGCAATTCCGCTGGATCGAGAAGTCATCCATATCCTGCCCCAGGAATATATTATCGATAACCAGGATGGGATTCTTGAGCCGCTAGGTATGAGTGGTGTTCGTTTAGAGTCTAAGGTCCATATTGTAACTGGGGCAGTAACCAGTGCTCAGAATATTATCAAGTGTGCGCAACGGTGCGGTCTTACGGTTGATGACATTGTTTTAGAGCAGCTGGCTTCGTCGGAGTCGGTATTGTCTCATGATGAAAAAGACCTCGGCGTTGCGCTCATCGATATTGGGGGCGGAACCACTGATATCGCGATTTGGAGCGAAGGGAGTATCGTTCATACTTCTGTTCTAGCGGTAGGGGGCGACCACATTACCAACGATATAGCAGTGGGGCTTCGTACTCCTATGGATGACGCTGAGCGGATAAAGCGTAGCTATGGGTGTGCGATGTCCAATTTGGTGGAAGAAGACGACACAATTGAGGTGCCCAGCGTAGGCGGACGGAAGCCTAGGGTATTATCTAAGCAGATTCTGACGGAAATTATTGAGCCCCGAGTAGAGGAAATGTTTTCGCTTGTTCAAGAGGAAATCAGTCGTACTGGTTACGAAGATTTATTGGCGAGTGGAGTTGTTATCACCGGTGGGGCGACCCTACTTGATGGGATGCCTGAGTTAGCTGAGGATATCTT
>CAXGXL010000612.1:0-2972 GCA_964013555.1 uncultured bacterium | reverse complement strand
AGAGTTTCAAAATGCTCGTTCTCAAATCCCCAGCGAACTCCGGTCGGAGATGTTGGATCTTCGACTTCGAAAAACTGGCTAGGTAGCGGCAAAAGGCAATCCGTAGACGACGCAAGAGGATTGCACCCAGGGGCAATATCCAGCTCAACTGGATCCCCCCTCAACTCTACTCCATCCACAACGACACCCGCAGATGAACAAGAGACCACAAAACAAAGAGCGACCCCGAAAATCAGGTCAAACAAGTATTTCATTCTATTCCTACCTTAACTGCGCAGAATTCTAGAACACGTTCTAATCGACAAGGGAGCAAGCCCACATATACACAAGTGAAACAGTCTTTCGTCAAGGTCAAAATCTGGACATTGAGCAAGGCCCTGGTTTATTGGTAGGACCGAATAAAAATAGAATGGAAAAAATAGGGACAATCGTAGGTGTCCTACAAGCGAAGTCAATCAAGCAAGTACCCAAATTGCTTTGACAAATTGGAGACAAAAAATTACTTCTCGTTAGCGTCACCAGCTGAAGCGGCCAACCTCGTAAGCGTCTCCTGAAGCGAAGACCACACTCTATTGCTGCATTGGGCAACATAGTCGGCATCTTCAACTGCCGCATCGCCAGAGCGGTCGAAGTAAATGGGAGGCAGTACCTCCATCGTAATTTTCGATGGAAACGGAATATAAGGGGGGGATGGACCGAGGGTAATTCCCCAAGGAATCGTCAGCATCAATGGAAGCACCTTGACTCGAAATAGCTTGTCCAGCCTCAACCAACGCGCAAGAAACTGGTTGTCCGAAAGAACGTAGGTTGTGCCTTGGGCGCCATGGGCCACCAGCGGTATAATGGGAACATTGTTCTTCAATGCTAAGCGGATGTATCCTGTCCGACCCTCGAATTTAACTCGGTTGCGCTCCCTAAAGGGACGCATAGAGTCAACATCACCGCCCGGATAAACTAAGACTTTACGCCCCGACTCAAAAAGCTTGGCCGCAACTTCATGTCCGGCCCGGACCCCGCCTATCTTTTCTACTATTGATTTAATAGGAGCCCTCATTAGAAAATCATGAGCCAACCCATAAGGCACCACATCGATTCCGAACTTGCGGTAAGCTTCGTTCACAAATAGAAAAGTGTCGATACTAAAAAGCCCCCCGTTATGGTTGCCAACATAAAGCGCCGGCCCTTTGGGAATATGCTCCAGACCTGAAATAGAAAAGCGGTGCCAATGCTTCCAAATGTGTTCCGCAGGTTTTGATAGTTGATCTATCCAACGAAAGTCTCTCTTGTCTTCGAAATCGCTCAATGAGTCGGTGGCTTCAGAAATCATCATGCTTGGCGAAGTGCAGTTTTCATGCCATAGACAGTGCACCTGAGGGCGCCAAAACCCGTATCTTTCCCGGCCATTGAGTTTTCTTGGTCCATAATCAAAAAGCAAAAATAAATAATGGCGAACTACCCCTAGAAAGTGGCGCGCCGCGCAATTTATCGAAGGTTATTATAGTACAATCACCTCTCCCATTTGCTTGATTCAGCCCCAACTTAACTGCGATACTCCAACGAACTCGGAGATAGTTTTGAGCAGCTCAAAATCAACCCAACAAAGGGTCATAGGTGGTTTTACCATCATTATTGTGCTCGGTTTAGTCGCATCGGTCTTCACCCACCACACCAAAGCACAAACTATCCTCAGAGACCGAAGAGCGACCAATCCAAGTCTCACACCGGTGCTTGGCCGCGGCTTTTCCCTGGCTACGAACACCTACCAATCAACCTGCCTTAGTGAAATAAAACTTACTGAACCCTCCTATGACTTTGACTATTTTTTTGAAGAGGATACTCAGGCCAAAGAAAGTAAGAGCAGCTGGAGCTCAGCCAACTCCAAATCATGGAGCAGCAGTGGTTCAACCTCCCACAGTAACAATAATCAGCGGTGGGCAAGCGACAAGCAGGCTGATACTCAATCGGCAATCAAAACCACCAATGCCGCTCAAAGTGGGAGCCGATTTTTGCAAGCCAGACTTGTGGTTTCCACCTACTATGCATCAGTGGATGAAGCTAGCTCCCCACTGAGCGAATCCGCCTCAATTCTTCTACGAGGAGAAGATGCTCCCGGTTTCTTCGCCGCCTGCGGAACCTACTATGTAAGAGGAATCAACCGACGTGCCGAATACAAAGCCAAATTTGTGTTCCAGTCCCAATCGACCGAGAATGCGACTCAGATTTTTGAGAGCATTAAACGAGAGGTATCGAGCTCCTATTCGATGAGTAATAGTGCATCGGCCAGCGTCTCTAGGTCTTCTGGAACCTCATCTGCTTCAAGCGCCCAAAGTCAAAACCTATTTAAGAGCTCCAATCTAAGAATCTACCTCAACGGCATAGGAATTGGCAAAGACAGAAACGCTGCACTGGTCGTGAGCGACCTTTCCGAATACCGTCAAGCTCTCAAACAAGCATTCGTCGCTATGCAAACCCCCGAGACAGGGCGCGTCATTAGCGTCGAACTAGGGGCCTGGGCTGAGAATGTCGAGTTTCAAAGTCAGCTTAGAATGCGCGAACAAGACATTCTTTCAAAAAGCGGAAAGAGAATTCCCCTCTACAAAAAAAAGGATATCTTGACCTTTAACGCTGAATTTATCGCAGAAATGAATAGAAGTTTACGTCAAAGGCAAGAAACTTACTATCTAGCCCGAGAATGCCGAAATAAAATTCTCAGCCTTTTGAGTGAAGACCCCAAAAAACAGGCCTCACGTAAAGTCCTAAACCTCACGACACGAAAGCCCGGTATTACCCTGGGAAAATTAAACACTATACTGAGTCAGAGAGTCGTCGATGAGCTTTTTGAGAAAGACTACATGACATTTCTTAGCGGAAAGCCACAGCAATCAGGAGATTATTCCTTCACTTCAGAAAAGGAACTCACCTCCACTCCTACAAGCTATACTGGTTGCATAGATGCAATATTGAGTGGCCGC
>CAXGXL010000611.1:0-2976 GCA_964013555.1 uncultured bacterium | reverse complement strand
AGCCGGGGAAAGTCACAAATAAACCCAACCTACTTATTGCAGTTCTTGGAGGACGAGAGAAGCCTCCCCAATATGAGAGCTTCGGGGAAAATTGAGGATGAATTTTGACAGACATTGTTTGGCTTTGGGGAGTTTGTCACTCTCTAGGTAGATAGCGCAAAGTTCAAATGATGCTTCTTCAGCCACGACGTCACGTTGATTGTCATTGAGAAGGGATTCTAGGGTTTTTGCAGCTAGTTCATATTGATTGAGTTGATTGGATAAGATGCGGGCTCGTTCCAATTGAGCGAGTCTTCCTGTCTCCGATTTAGAGTTTTTAGCTAGAAGTTCTAGTGTTTGTGCTGCCGCTCGCCTTTGGCCTTGATCGCGATAGATCGTTGCTTTGAGATAGTGCCCTTCTTCCAAGAGGTGCGGGTTAGATTCTGAGGCAAGAAGTTCCTCAATAAGGGTTAGCGCTCTTAGTGGATAACCATTTCTCCAGAATTTTCGAGCCCGCATGAGTAGATTGCGACCCGATGATTGCTGGGGACTGGCTTTCTTTACACTTGGGGCCGATTTTTGTGCCATGGGGTTCAACTGCAAGGTGATTGCTTCGATACGAGGTTTGGGTGCGGAGCCATGGTTTATCCCATCGGTGGTTACTAAGACCATCTCGCCGCCATGAACCATAACGGTGTTTCCGCTACGGGCGCGTACTTCTACTTTTCCATTTCGAACGACCACTCGTGTCTCGGCGGATGAGCTACTTATAGAAAAGGCGGTACCCCGGATGATTGCTGTGGCATGGGGCGTTTCAATTCTTAGAGGGTGACCTCCTTTGGGGCGCTTAAAGGAGGCGATTACTTCTCCAAAATCAAGTCGAATTGACGATGATGTTGCGGTTGAGTTGGTCTCTATTCGCGATTGATTTGTGGCAAATGCACGAATACCGGCTCCTGCGTTAAGCCAGCCAGCTTTTCGTGGGGCAATCTTGGTTGGAGTTTCGGGGCTTATCGTGGGGGCAGGGCTTTGTGTTGGAGCTGCGGCACTCGGCAAAAGAGCGGGAGCAAACTCAGGGGGGGATTGCTGATTAGAGAAGGCGAAATAGACAACGAAGGCCACGGCCGCTGCTGCCGGAAGAGCCAGCGCTGGTCTCAATAATTTCTCTAAAAGTGTACCTCCCAAAAGCGGGGCGGGTTCAGTGGAGATTTGCTGATTAATGTTATTGAGAATTTGTCGTTTTTTTAGATCGGAAAGTGGGACCGTGCCCCCTTTGGCAGTATCCTCTAACCTACTTTGAAGCCAAAGTTCACTTTTACACGTTGGGCAATTCTCTAAGTGGATTGCGACTCGTTGCTGGCCAAGTGAGGATAGCTCTCCTAGGCGGTAGGAGTGAAATTTCTCACGTATATTGTGGCATGAGCGACTCATTGGGTACCTCAACCTGCACTCATTGCTTCGAAGACAGTAGATTGTCCTAGGCGTTTTTCAAGTGTGCGTCGTACTTCTTGCCGGGCGGCTCGAAGTCGACCCGCGACAGTATTTACAGAAGACTCTACGATTTCGGCTATTTCTTCGAGGGTATGCCCTTCTATTTCGTAGAGAACAAAAACGAGTCGTTTCTTAGGTTTGAGTTGACCCAGTATTTTGTGCAGTATTTCCAGAATTTGGGTGCGGTTGAGTTTATCATCGGGATCATCCACTATTTGAGTGAGACGCTGAGTAAGCATCAAGTCCTCGTTTCGGTCTCTCAACCACCTTGTACGTTTTCTCAAAAATGAGAGGGCGACGTTTACGGTGACCCTATGAAGCCACGTAGAAAACCGAGACTCCCCTTTGAAGGTATGAATTTTACGATGTATTTGAACAAAGGTGAGTTGAAGTAGATCGTCAATGTCAGGATCTGGACCCACAATCGAGAAGAGGTGTCGATGCACCCGATCTACGTAAGCGAAGTAAAGCTCATCGAATGCTCCAGGGGCATTATTTTGCACGCGTTTGATGAGTTCCTGATCTCGCATAGCGTTCCTTGTTTCAGGGGTGGTACTCATTGGATGCCGTGACTTTAAAGTTTTGTCATTATTTTACCGGGGAATAGAGGTTTCTGTCTCTAGTGGATGATCGGAAAACCCAGCCCTAAGTACCCGGAAATTCTCCAAGGACCCCGGTTTTCGATCGGTTCTCCCATCCAAGTGTATTGGGGAAATCTGGGTAGCATATCCGTAACCATTCTGACGGTCCATTCCAGGGGTAGATTGGGAATAGGGAGCCTAGCTTCGACGTGGCCTCTGGCTCCCGTCAAGAAAATTCGCGTTGATTCTGAGAAAACAAAAGAATTTGAAGGACTTATCAAATTCCAGATAATGAGGGGGCCCAGGGCAACCCGCAAAGTAGCTCCTAAAATTTCGGTGGATGCGCTTCCAAGAAGCGTTGCACCTAATTCGTGTGCTCTTATTGGCAAGGTGCTACTTCCTACGCCGGTGTCAAAAGCAAAATCAAGCTCCATGGTGGTTCCAATTGAGGAGGTCCATAGTCGATGAAACCCAAGTGAAATGGAGGGAAAAGCACTGCTTGATTCGAGTAGGTAGCCTCCTCCGAGTCCGAGATTGATTTCGCTGAGAAATGCTCCGCTTGGAATTGATTGGGATTGCCTTAGGGTCGGTGACTCGGGGGAGTCAGCAGCGGAGGCCGAGGCGGGAGTTTTAATGACTTTCTTTTGTTTTAGGGCGCTCGGCTGGTTTTCCTGGGGGGGCTTGGTTGGCGCTTGAGCTTTTTGGGAGTCGGATTTCACGGACTGTGGACTGGGGCCGGGGAGTGTTTGCTTGGGTATTTGCTTGGGTATTTGCTTGGGCGTTTTTTTGGGGAGAAAGACGGGCTCGGATTGGGGGGGCGCTTGAGTTGCCCGGGAGGTTTTTTTGGGGGGCGCGGCTCTTTTTGTTTCGGTAGTTTTTTTGGTTTTTGCTTCGGTCGTTTTTTTGGCTTTTGCTTCGGTCGTTT
>CAXGXL010000610.1:0-2980 GCA_964013555.1 uncultured bacterium | reverse complement strand
CGCACCTGATGGAACGATGATCCCTTGTAGTTTACAAACTGCTACGAGGCTTCCCCAAAATGTAACGGCTCCAATTAAGGCAGAAACAACCGTTGCCACGGAAACCTGAAGACCGATTTCAGTTCCGGTGCTGATTGCGCCCAATAATGCACCGCTGGCAACGAGTACCGATGCGATGCCCCCAAATCCATTAAATGCTCCGACAAGTTGAGGCATCTCGGTGGTTTTAACCCGGGCTGCTAGGAATCCACCAACAAGTGCCCCGATTGCCAATCCAAGAAAGATAAGGTCGTAACTGAGTATTTGTTGGTCAACGAGAGTGGCAAGAATTGCTAGGAGCATTGCGGTCGCACCTTTGCGGTTTCCTGCTACTGCGGTGCGGGGGTGCGAGAGTCCTTTGAGTCCCAATACAAAAAGCGCGGCTGAAGCAACGTAAGCTAAGTTGACAATGAGGTCCCTCTGAGAGGCGGTTTCAAGAGCTTCCATTATTGTTTAGTCCCTCTTTTGGTTTTGAAGTTTTGCAGCATCTTGTCGGTAACCCAAAAACCACCGACAACGTTGAGGGTGGCAAAAATAACTGCTGCGAATCCTAGCCAGGCAGCCAGGTCCAGTTGGCCAGAGCCTGCGCCAACGATGGCCCCGATAAGAGAAATGCCCGATACAGCATTTGAGCCACTCATTAAGGGGGTGTGAAGATTCGGTGGAACTTTGTGGATGAGCTCCCAACCAAGGAACATTGCCAGTACAAAAACAGTGAGTGCAGCAACAAAGGTCATATTTTTTGCTCCAGGGCCTCTTTAACTTGTTGATGGACCACTTTCCCTTCATGGCAAAGGAGTGTTCCGGCGGTGATTTCGTCTTCTAGATCCAAGTGCAGCTCTCCTTCTTGATTGGTAAGGTGCATTAAGAATGTTGATAGATTTCTCGCGTACATTTGGCTTGCATGGTTCGGAATCGCCGATGGGATATTGACTGGGCCGATGATACGGACACCATGGTGGTTTACGGTTTGACCTGCTTGGGTCAGTTCGCAATTTCCACCTTGCTCCGCCGCAAGATCAACGAGAACAGAGCCTGGTTTCATGCCTTCCATTTGAGCTCTTGTTACAAGAACGGGCGCTTTGCGGCCAGGAACGGCGGCGGTAGTAATGACTACATCTGCGTCTCGAATGTGGGTTGCCATGAGCTCCTGCTGGCGTTTGATAAAGTCCTCTGTTTGCTCTTTGGCATAGCCTCCACCACCGTCCGAATTGGATGTCTCTAATGTTAATTCAATGAATTTCCCCCCCACACTCTGAACTTGTTCCTTAACTTCCGGGCGAATATCGTAGGCTTCGACAATCGCCCCCAAGCGCTTGGCTGTAGCGATGGCTTGAAGACCGGCTACTCCAACGCCAATCACGAAGACTTTGGCTGGTGTGATGGAGCCAGCTGCGGTCATCATCATGGGAAATAGTTTTGGGAGCTCGTTGGCTGCAATTAGTACTGCTTTGTAGCCGGCAATGGTCGCCATTGAACTTAGGGCATCCATACTTTGGGCTCTGGTAATCCTGGGCATTAATTCCATTGAGAGAGCCGTAATTTTTTTGTCGGCCAGTTGTTGGGTTTTTTCGACTGCTCCTAATGGATTGAGAAAAGCGATCAGTCCTTGGCCTTCCTGAAAGGGAGATAGAGCCTCCATACCCACTTTTTGATTGCTCCCATAACCTCGTACTTGAGCGATTAGGGCCGCTTTGGAGAAAATGCCGTCGATGTTATCGACAATGCGTGCTCCTTTGCGTTCGTAATCGGCGTCCAAAAAGCCAGCGTTTATTCCCGCGCCTTTTTCAACCAGGACGCTAATATTTTTTTTCGCTAGACGTGAAATCTCCGATGGTATTAGAGCAACGCGCTGCTCTCCTGGATAAGTTTCCTTGGGAACGCCAATAATCATGTGAACCTCCCTCCTGCAGGCTAGCGGATTACGGGACAGCCAACATATCCGCAGCTACACTTTCTTTCACACAAAAGACTTTATGAGAGGATGTTCTACGGTGTGTGGGTTTGCGGCACAAGTTCTAAGTCGGGGTCGTCTTATAGATAGGGTGCTGTGCAGGCCCAATCACCTCATCTATCAGGGCTAGAGGAATCGGCGCTCCCGCGGTTTTTTGCTCGGTGTGCCTAGAATTGGGTGCGTGGGATGAGTCACACCCATTTATTCTGAAATAATAGCCCTACTGGCGCCATATTTTCGGCGCTTGTTAGATAAAAGCGCTAAGAAAGGTGGCAATGGGGCTTTTCCTCTTTTTGCGGTGAGAGGCATTTGATGGGGAGCATGATTTTGCTGTTTCGGAGGACGTTGCTGGTTATCGGGGCGAGTTATTGTGCTGATAAGCTTTTATTTCAGACACTTAGAAGATCATTTTGGATCATTCGCAGGGGCCCAGAGCTCACGGATATGCGGGGCCTTCCCCAGGTACAAGCGCTTCGAACCTCTAGGATCTTGGGCTGTTAAGATTTCTGCGCTTGTGGCTCTGGTGCGCCATCTGGTAAACCAATACCAACTGTATGGCATATCAATGTATGGCATAGAAGTACTTTGGGCTTGTACCAGCCGTGGGCTTGCTCAAATGGCATTCGATCGTGCGGAGGGCATATCGAGTGAATTGGGGGGAGGGCGAGCATGTTTTCGTCTGGTCGTTCGTGGATTAAAGAGACATACGTCATTTGTTTGAAATTGGGCAGTTACGATAACAAAGCCAAGAGTGGACGCCAGTTGTTTGGCAAAACAGGTTTGAGTACCGATGCGAATTAAACGATTAGAAATTCATGGGTTTAAGTCATTTGCGGACCGGGCAGTTCTCAATTTTGGGAAGGGAATCACCGGTGTTGTTGGACCCAACGGCTGTGGAAAGTCGAATATTATCGATGCGATTCGCTGGTGCATGGGGGAAATGAGCGCAAAGCATCTTCGCGGCAGTGCCATGCAGGATGTTATCTT
>CAXGXL010000609.1:0-2983 GCA_964013555.1 uncultured bacterium | reverse complement strand
GTTTTGGGCACTTTTGAGACGACCTGGTCCCAGATCGATGATGAGAACAATGAGGAAATTTCAACCCATGCTGGAGATTTTAACGGTGATGGCTTTGGTGATTTAGCTAGAGTTAACCTTGGGGCTCAGGAACGGTATATTGAGACCGCCCATGGAGGGGCCGATGGACTCGGGAACTTTAACATTTTAGGCTATTCCGAGAACGACGGTTCGTTAGCTCGACAATCGGAGAACCAAGCAGCAGGTTGGCAGGCTCAAGTGGCAGATATCAACGGTGACGGCTTTGATGACCTCTTGCTTTGGTACATTCGCACCCAAACCAATGAGTTACTGATTGATGTTTTGCACGGAAGCGTTAACGGCTTGAACAAAGAGCAAAATGGCCAAACCCTTTCGTGGGCCACACGGGGCGTGGGCGGTGGAAAAGCCGCCGGCCGTGACCGACGAATGGTGGTAACCGATCTAAACGGCGACCAAATTCAAGATATCGTCGTAACCCGCTGGCGTGATGTAGCCGGCCCAAAGGCACTGATGGTAGCTGCCATTTTGGGTTCCGAAACAGGCCTCCAAAATGCTCAGATCCAATATCAGACCCTCTGTTGTAGCGATGACTATGGCAACCTTCTCGATGCCCGATTTCTTAACCCCACGGCGGCGGACGTCAATGGCGACGGCTTTGGTGATGTAGTGATTGGTGTCGGAAACGAGTCAGGACTTTTCCGGACTTATTACCTTTTTGGAAACGTCGATGGCGTGGGGACGTTGCAGAAACATAATTGGGAGAATCGAATTGGCTATGGAGCCAACTTGGAGTCTTCTCGAGCTCCCTTTCAAACCCTAGTTGGTGACCGTAATGGCGACGGTCTTGACGATGTTACCTTAGCTAGAACCGGGAAACGAGGTGGGGGCTATTCTTATGAGCGTGATATTCGCGGTCTTCCAGGCATGGCCTCAGAAGTATGGGCCACGGATTATTGGGGAAATATAAACAACTCCCTGCCCGACTTTCTACTTCAAAGGGACTATTTAGAGGCCTATTGGCAGCACCATAGTGCGGACTTAAACGGAGATGGGTTAACGGACCTGGCTATGTATTACGGGGGGCGGCAGGGTCAACACGTGCATCAACAATTAGCTTCGTCGAGCGGCCAGTTTTTGGCCTCAACTGTGGTGGATGGTAGCGTCTATCCTGCCTCCAGCGTCTACGCGCAAGACGGTCGTGGAAAACAACAATGGAAATCCCTAGTCGTGGATGTGAATCGCGACGGCTTCGATGATTTGTTGACCTACTATTGGGGCACCAAGGGGCTCTACGTCCAGTATCGCCCAGGAGGCCCATCGGGCCTTAGCGAGGCAAGTGCTAACCTCATTGCGAACCCTTCGGCCGCATTGGGGAACTCGGCTCGTTACGTGGGAAGTGTTCGAGCTCTTACACCTGATATCAACGGCGACGGAAATCCCGATATTGTGGTGGCTGGTTACGATAGAGTACTGGTTGCGTTGAGTGAAAGCGGAGCTCGTTACACTCTTACAAAAGTGGATAACGGGTTTGGGGGAACCGTTGAAGTGGACTACGAACGCGCTGCGAGTATGGAAGAGGCTATTGCCCCGAGCCAGGAAAGTCATGTTGAATGCGGTGCAGGTGCAGGAAGAAGCGAATGCGGTATTCCTAGTCGAAACGCGCGGTACCTGGTAGAGCAAGTTCGCGCCTATACGGGTCGGGGAAGCCACAGCGATGCTCGTGGTCGCTTGAACCAACAAGTATCCTACGCCTATATCGACGGGCGTTGGTTTCCTGGGCCGGTTGCGGACCCACGCAGCAAAATAGCTCGACGCACTTTGGGATTTAGGGAATTCATTGTTACGGATGACCTCGGTGGAACCCGGACCAGGAACGCCTATTTTCAGACCTTTCCCTTTTCTGGTCAATTGCAGTCAACCTCTGTGCTTGATCTCTACGCGACCGATACCACGGCGTGTGACGGAGAATCCCAGGAAGAGCTAATTCTTGGCACCACGACCTATTCTTACCGTGAAGAGCAACCCAATCCAGAGTTACCAGCATGGACCGTCTTGCATCAAAAAAACGCAAAAACCTACGAGAATGCTCAGTTAGCGACGAATACCACACTCACCATGACCTACGGCAATTTCGGCCGCCGTACCCAGGTTTTGGAATGCCCTCTTGGGGAAGACTGCATTGAAACGACGACTCGTTATCACAATAACCGGTTAGATGATTGGCTTTTGTACCAAAGCAGTGAAGAGATTCGAGAGCGCCTTGTACCTCGAGCGTTCAATGGCCGGAAGTCCTTTGAGAAAAAACTCTTAAATTGGACAAAAACTTTCTATTACGACCAAAATCACGTCCACGCGGATTTACCAATGCGGCGCGAAGAACTACTTTGCCCTGATGCCGAGCGGTGCTTTAATGCAGTTGGCTTTAGCCGGTGGGTGACTACGGCTAAGTTTAATGAATACGATGCGTACGGCAATTTATTGGAGAGCGAAGATGCGATGGGTCGAAAGACCCGAGTGGACTACGACTCCTTTTACGGCATCTTTCCTATAACGACGACCCGCACCATTTCGGTGCCCGAAAACCGCGAATTTAGTATTCAGCACACCTTTGACGGGGTGGGTCGAGTGCTAACCACCACGGACGAAAATAATCAGACTATTGTAACTAGCTACGATTCCCTTGGACGGCGTTCACGTGTGGAATATCCGGATGGGGGATGGGAAAGCCAATGGTATGTGAACCTTGGTGATGGCTCCCAACAATATATTCAGACTCTCGTAGGAACCCAGGGCGAAGAATCTCAGTGGAAAAAACAGTACTTTGATGGCTGGGGACGAGTTTATCGCGCCGAAGAGCAAGCACCGGGTAGCGAACCTCGCGTCGTTCGTCGAGAGGAAATACGTTCAGAGCAGTTCAATGGTGGTGTTGTTTTTAGTTCAATACCGCATTTTGAAAGTGATA
>CAXGXL010000608.1:0-2987 GCA_964013555.1 uncultured bacterium | reverse complement strand
CAAGTAATTCCTCTTCATTGGTCGGCATTCACACAGAAAAAGAAGACACAGAAGGTGTTGCCGCTGCAGCTTCAGCTGGCGCTGCTACGGGAGTGACCAAGCGAGTTTCAGGCATCCACGTTTGGTGAAAGGGCAAAAGGGCTTGGGCTCGATGCTTACCTAACTCTTCTAAGAAAATGGTTGCCCCGTCCACCCGACCGCGACGCTCAGGCGGAACCAAGACAGAGAATTCAGAGCAGCCCCATGTGCTAGACGCCAAGTGCAAATTCCATAGAAGGCGCAAGTCCTCGGAGCGCGCAGAATCACCTGCCCCAGCTGGCTCCATCCAAACCACTGCCTTCGGTGAGCTACCGTTTTTAAGCTCAGAGAAGGCGGCGGCACTAGGTGCGAAGGTTGCCCGGCTGGTTGAAAGGCGAGTAAATACTGCTTGCGCATGCGCTACAACGGCGGGGGCAGGGACCAAAACGACTTCTCGCTTCGGGTTTTCTAAGAGGGCTTCAAGGGCTTGGGCCTTAATCGGTGATAAATCTCCCGCCAGCACCAAGGCCCCATCGGGCGGGCAGAAGGGCTCAAGGAAAGACGAGCTACGGGGCAAAACCGCAGGCGGCGCCACCACAGGCCTTGGGGGGGGCGCTTGCATAACTCTAGGATCAAGAGTCTCAAATGCCATGCCTTCGACTAACCCAATTGGGCTGCTCGATTCGGCAAAGAGTGTCACTGCAATCGCACCATCTGAAGTCTTGTGCCCGTAAACCCAAACCGAAGCCCCCGCTTCTCCCCATAACCGAGAGGAATCAAAAACCGTGGGAGCTGCAATTCCCTCGCCAGAGGCGCCGTGTATACCTCCTCCGATAAAAGGGATCGCATCCGCCACATCGCGCAAAAGTGCCCACCCTAAAGCACCAGGCAAAGACTGTGGGACTTGCAAATGAAGAAGAATCTCTTCTTCTCCCTCAAAGGCCTCTTTTATATGCGCAAAGCACGCCAATGAATAACCGGCCGCCGCAGACTCTTGCACCATGGTATTGACATCGAGCTTGGTTGCACACCGCTCTTGCAAAACCGGCAATGCCTCCACCTCTCCAGGAACCGCACTCGCCTCAACCCTTGCCCTCGAATAAGGCCGATAACTTCCCTCTTCTTGAACGCAGTAGAGCACATCAAATCCGCCGCTTTTACGGGGTTTGAATTGAATTTGCGTCGCTCTCTCGTGCCCTGGGTGCAAATTGACCGCTTTTTCGAACGTTAGGTCTCGAATGGCAATGACCTCGTCATCCATCACCTGCGCCGCCGCTTGAGAGATGAAGTCCATAATCATGGAGCTAGACAAAATAGTCACCGGGCCAAGGCGGTGTTCTTTTAAGATAGGAATTCGGGCGGTATTGAGGGATTGGTCGAAAGTCCAACCTCCCTTGCCATCAGGGCGTTTGGGACCAACCAATTTCGATGGCGACGGTGACGCTGCCTTGGGCTTAGGATCGAGCCAGTAGCGCTTTCGCTGAAAGGCATAGGTAGGGATGATCCGCAGCTGGGTTCCCAAACCACCGTAGAGCCCTTGCCAATCGAGTTGAAAACCAGCAGCGTAGAGAGTTCCCATCGCAGTGCCGAGGGTCTTGGCTTCGTTTCGCCCTTTTCGCATCGATGGCACAAAGGATACCGGCGCATCCGGCAGGCAGCTTGCTCCCATCGCGCATAAAACACCGTTGGGGCCGCACTCCACAAACCAAGCTACGCCTTCGGACTGCAAAGTCTGCATTCCATCTAAGAATCGAACCGCAGAACGAACATGCTCTACCCAATACTCGGCGCATTGCAGTTCATCGCCCCTCGCGATGCCCCCACTAACGTTACTTACAATGGGAATTCTCGGTTCCCCATATACGCAGCTCGATGCCACTTCCTTGAAATTCTCGAGCATCGAATCCATGTGAAAACTATGAAATGCATGCGAAACCCTCAGGCGTGTGGTTTGACGGCCAAGTCTCTCAAAATGCGCTATCAACTCTGATACCGCAGCCTCGTCTCCACTTACTACCGTTTGGGTCGGACCGTTAAGCGCGGCTATATCTAGGATACCGCTGAATTGCTCCAATAGCTCCTTGACTTCGATTTCACTCGCCTCAAGGGATGCCATCGCCCCACCAGGCTCACACTGCTGCATCAATTTGCCGCGAGCGCACACCAATTTAGCCGCATCCTCTAGCGATAAAACCCCCGCCGCATAAGCAGCACTCAATTCACCAATGGAATGCCCTAAAAGATAATCGGGACTCACACCCACCGATTGCCAGAAGTGAAAAAGAGCACTCTCCACCGCAAATAGAGCCGGCTGGGTCCACTGAGTCTCATCGATTGAGCTCCCTTTCGGACTTTGTTGTTCAGCGAAGAGAACCGACAAAAGCGGGTGAGGAAGGTGCTTATCTAATTCAACGCAAATCGCATCCAAGGCCTTTCGATAAGCAGGATAGGTTTCGTAGAGGCTCTTACCCATTGCAAGACTTTGACTTGCTTGCCCCGTAAAAAGAAATGCCAAGGCGCCACTTGGGCTGCCTTCACCACGCAACACCCCACCAGAGCGTTGATCCGCCTCCAGCGCCTCTAGCTTGCTAGTGGCGTCGCCGATGTCCTTTGCAATAATAACCGCGCGCTCACCGAAATGAGTTCGCCCCGCCGCCGACGTATGAAGAATATCGCCCCAGGAAACGTCGGTCCCATCACTTAACCACGTCTTCAGCTTCGCTGCCTGCCCCATCAGAGCACTTTGGGTACGGCCAGATAAAACAAGAGGAAATCCCACCCAATCCACCTCCGGTGGTTCAATCAAAGAGCGATCTGGCGCCTCTTCCAAAACAGCGTGCGCGTTGGTCCCACTGAACCCAAAAGAGCTCACCCCCACCCTTCTTGGGGTGGAAGTTTGCTTCCATTGTACCGGTTCGTGAGCCACAACCACCGGCAAATCGTCCCATGGAATATCCGCATTGAGTTCC
>CAXGXL010000607.1:0-2991 GCA_964013555.1 uncultured bacterium | reverse complement strand
AAAAAAGCATCGCAACCTCCTATCCCGCAACGCTACAAAACTACCTGCGCGAAAACCATGTCGAAGCAGAAGTCATTCACATCAGTGGCTCTGTGGAAATAGCACCAGCCCTTCAAATAGCGGACGCAATCTGCGACCTGGTCTCGACCGGCTCGACCTTGCGCTCAAACGGATTGAAGGAAGTTCAAACAATCCTGGAAAGTCAAAGTGTCTTAATCCAAACCAATAAGAAATTCTCGCCCGAAAAAAATGAAGTGATTTCCCGACTCGAAGAGCGTCTAAAAGGAGTTATTAGAGCTGCAAAAACAAAATACATCATGATGAACGCTCCTCTGGAAGCTCTAGAGGAAATCAAGTCCATTATGCCAGGCCTTGAGGACCCTTCCGTTATCCCCCTTGGTAGCGACGGCAAAAAGATTGCTATTCACGCAGTTGCCCGTGAACCGGACTTTTGGTCCACTATGGAAAAGCTCAGAGCAGTGGGCGCTAGTTCTATCCTCGTGGTCCCCATTGAAAAGATTTTCGGTTAGACCATGTCTTTGCCCTTCGCAACCCAACGATTTAACTGGGCGAGCCTCACCAGCAACGAGCAAGCCACTCTCCTGCAAAGGCCTACGAGCTTTCAGCGTGCTACCTTAAGCGAAGGTGTCTCCGAGACGATTCAAAAAGTCCGAAGACACGGAGATACAGCCCTCCAGAGACTCACCGAAAAATACGACGGAATCTCATTGAGCTCCTTTCGGGTCTCTCCCCAAGAAATCTCCGATGCTGTAACGCAAATCTCCCAAGAAAACCAAGACGCAATAGCCCGCGCCGCCAAAAACATCGAATTGTTTCACTCTCACCAGATTCGCAGAGCCTATACTGTTCAGACCTCCCCGGGTATCCAATGCTCTCGAATGTTTCGCCCACTCGAGAGAGTGGGCCTTTATTGCCCAGGTGGGACAGCGCCGCTTCCTTCAACTGTACTCATGCTCGGCGTACCTGCTAAAATTGCCGGCTGCGACCAACGTATTCTTTGCACGCCCCCTAACGCTCTGGGTTCAGTAGATCCTGCGATTCTCGTCGCCGCCACCCAAGCAGACATTAACGAAATCTACAAAATCGGCGGTGCTCAAGCTATTGCAGCAATGGCTTACGGAACCCAAACAATCCCTAAAGTTGACAAGCTCTTTGGCCCGGGGAATGCATGGGTTACCGAAGCAAAACTTCAAGTGAGTTTGGATGCTGACGGCGCCGCCTCCGATCTGCCCGCTGGGCCATCAGAAGTATTGGTTATCGCCGACAGGAGTGCTTGCCCCGAATTCATTGCTGCGGATTTACTCTCCCAAGCAGAACACGGCAGCGACTCGCAAGTCATTCTCCTATCTCCGGATGCATCCTTATTAGACCGGGTTCAAAGTGAATTAGCCAACCAATTGCCAACTCTCTCGCGCGCAAGTATTGCGGTCGAAAGCCTCAAGCACAGTGCCTTGATCTTGGTCCCTTCCTTAGAAGATGCCGTTCAGATATCAAATCAATATGCACCTGAACATTTGATGATTCAAACCCAAAACCCCAAATTACTCCTCAACTCAATAAAACACGCCGGTTCGGTATTTTTAGGCCCCTGGTCACCAGAAGCAGTTGGGGACTACGCAAGCGGCACCAATCATGTTTTGCCGACTTATGGGTATGCTAAAGCGTACAGCGGCCTGGGAATTGAAGCCTTTCAAAAAAGCATTACGGTTCAAGAATTGTCGAGAACCGGGCTCTTGGACATCGGTCCTACGGTCGAACGTTTGGCCAAACTTGAGGGGCTTGATGCTCACCAACAAGCTGTCACTCGCCGCCTAAATGCGATTAATTCAGAGGATGAAGTTGCCGACAACAAGGTTGAACAACTAGCTCGCTCCACTATTGTTTCCATGCAAGCATACGAATCCGCCCGAGGAGCAATAACGAACGCCAACATTTTTATGGACGCCAATGAGAAACCCTACTCCACTCTAAATGACCAATCCTTCGGCAAGAGCATCAATCGCTATCCACACCCGCAGCCGCCCAAACTAATCCGTCAATTTGCCAAACTTTATAAGGTCTCGCCGGACAATCTAATCTTGGGCAGGGGCAGCGACGATATTATCGATGCACTCCTACGAACATTTTGCGAAGCCAATCACAATGCGATTCTCATCTGCCCACCAACTTACGGGGTCTATCAAGTAGCCGCAGAGATCCAGGGAGCCGAGATCCTACCGGTCCCCTTAAATGACCAATTTCAACTCAATATACCGGGAATCCTCGAGGCGTGGAATCCGCAAGTCACACTGATTTTTATTTGTTCACCTAACAACCCCACAGGCACTTTAATTCCTTTGAAGCGAATATCGACCCTTTGTAACCAATTCAAAAACCGCTCAATAGTCGTAGTAGACGAAGCCTATATCGAATTTTCGGGTGCACCAAGTGCCACAACACTTTTGGACCAACATGAAAATCTAGTGATATTACGCACCCTCTCCAAAGCCTGGGGCCTCGCTGGAGCTAGATGTGGAGTAGGTATCAGCCACCCGAGCGTAATTAACCTACTTCAGAAGGTGCGAGCACCTTACCCTCTATCAACCCCCTCCATAGACTTAATTCACGATTGCCTTTCAAACGAAGGAAAGAAACAATGCACCGAATTTGTCAAACAAAATGAAATGGAGCGAGATTTTCTCACCCGTGAACTACTCTCTTGCCACCAAGTAAAATCAATTATACCCAGCAGCACCAATTTCCTCTTAGTGAAAACCACTTCTGCACGACGCTTTTGTGCGCAAGCACTACGAGCAGGAATTGTACTCCGAGACCGCTCTAGGGAAATCAACCTAACCAATTGCGTCCGAATCAGTGTCGGCACTCGAAAACAAAACGAAAGCCTATTGCAATCGCTCCAACAAGAATGGAGTTTAGAATGAGTCGCTCCATGAAAGTTCTTTTTGTCGACCGCGATGGAACCTTAATTAA
>CAXGXL010000606.1:0-2995 GCA_964013555.1 uncultured bacterium | reverse complement strand
CTCGAGAGGCAGTTGCTGTGGTTTTGAGTTGCCTCGGGATCTTAACGCTCTTGAGTTTGGGTAGTTTTGAACCGGGCGATATATCTTTGAATGCGAGTGGTTCACCGCAGGTTAAAAATTGGATCGGCCCCGCTGGCGCTTACTGGGCCGATCTACTTTTGCAGATCTTGGGGATAGGCTCTTTTGCCTTGGGGACCGGATTGCTGCTCGCGGGTTGGAGAGCCTTTAGCGGAAAGCGCGTATCTCCTGGGGGACGAGAGGTGCTAGGCACGTTATCTCTCGTTATAGCGCTCGGGACTTTTAGCCACCTGCTTTTTGTTGGAACTCCGAGGCCATATCCTGCAGGCGGCTTGATGGGGGCACTTTTGGGGCAGGTTCTTTTTGAGCAGTTCGCTCAAACCGGGGCTTATATTATCTCTGCGTCTTTTGTCCTTATTTCTCTAGCATTGACTGCAGATGGCATTCTAACTGGTTTGGGGCACCGGGGTTTAGGCGCGATGAGATCATCGCTAAGTCATTTGCAGGCTGGATTCGTTCTTTTGGAAGAGCAGCGTGGCAGATTTCATGAAAGGCGCTTAGAACTGGCTGCGATGCGAGCCGAGAAGAAAGCCGTTGCACAAGAACAAGAACAAGAGCAGAGCGAATTGGATCGTCAATGGACTTTGGGAGAGCTTGTACGGCGCGAAAAAGAAGAAGAGGCCCAACGCGAGGCCAAAGAGACTCTTTTGAACAAAGCACGTGAATTTGGGCAAAAGCTGGGAGATGTTCGTGCGCAACGGGTTGAAGAAAAGAAAGCCCAAAAGGAAGCTCGTCGGGCACGAATTGCCCAAAGAAGTGACTTGGATGATGAGTTTATTCCAGAGTTAGCACAAAGTGACGCTTTGAGTTTACACGAAGAAGAATCGTTTGAACTGGGGAGCGTGGAGAGACTCTTAGAAGAGATAGAGATGAACGACTCGACTCCAGTAGTTCGCTATCAAGCAGCGGACGCAGGGGAAGCGTTTAGCGATCTTGAATTGGCTTCAGATGAATTGGAGTTGCATCCGGATGATGTGGACGAGGACGTTCCAATACGGGCTGCTTTACTTTCGACTGAGACTTTGAAGCAGGAGCCTGAGTCAGATTTAATTCTTGAGGCCACCGAAGACCTGCCTTCGATCGTCGATGTTCGCCCCGAAGTAGATGCGGATGAGATTGAGCGGGTTGCTGAAGAGTCCACCGGGGATGTTGTAGAGACGTCAGTAGAGCCATTTCAGCTTCCGCCGGCTAGTTTGTTGGGATTCGAGACAGCGGAGCGTGAAGAAATTGATGAGGCTATTTTACAGGAAAACGCCATTAAATTGACCAAGACGCTTCGCGATTACCGGATCCAGGGACAGGTTCGTGAGATTCGGCCAGGCCCAATCGTGACGATGTATGAATATAAGCCGGAGGCAGGAACAAAGGTCTCGAAGATTGCTGGCCTTTCCGATGATTTGGCTATGAGCATGGAGGCACTTCGAGTTAGAATTGTTGCACCTATTCCCGGAAAAGGAGCAGTTGGAATAGAAATACCCAATGTCTCTAGGGAGGTGGTCTACTTCAAAGAGGTTATCGCACACGAGAGCTTTCGCGAGAGTCAAAAGCGCCTTCCACTTGTTTTGGGCAAAGACATCGAAGGAAAGGCTGCCGTTGCTGATTGGGCTCGCATGCCTCACCTATTGGTGGCAGGGGCTACGGGCAGTGGAAAGAGTGTGTTTGTGAACAATGTTATTATGAGCATCCTCTTTAAAAAGACTCCCGACGATGTTCGCTTTTTAATGATCGATCCTAAAATGCTGGAGCTATCTGTCTACGATGGCATTCCTCACCTACTTTTACCGGTTGTGACAGATCCGAAGAAAGCAACCCTTGCTTTGCGGTGGGCGGTTGATGAGATGGAGCGTCGGTATCAACTTTTAAGCGATATCGGGGTTCGTCATATCGATGGTTATAACCGGCGAGTTGCAGAAGCCGAGGAAGCCGGCCAGGTGCTTCGTCGGCCGAGTGATGATGAGGATCTGCGCGGCGAAGCTTGTGAAAGTCTTCCTTATATTGTGATCATCGTAGATGAGTTGGCGGATTTGATGATGACTGCATCCAAAGATGTGGAATCATCGATTATGCGTTTAGCCCAAAAGGCTAGGGCGGCTGGGATTCATTTGTTGCTTGCTACTCAGCGTCCATCCGTTGATGTTTTAACCGGGGTGATCAAAGCGAATTTTCCCACTCGAATTGCTTTTCAAGTAGCTTGCCGGGCCGATTCACGTACTATTTTGGACTCTATTGGGGCCGAGAATTTATTGGGTATGGGGGATATGCTCTACCAATCACCCGGCGGTTCATTGGAGCGGGTTCACGGGGCATATGTTACCGATGAAGAAATTGATGAGGTCGTTAGCTTCTTAAAGGCGCAAGGAGAACCAACCTATCGGGAAGAGATTTTGGCTGCGCGAGAGGATGAATCAGAGGAACTTGAAGAGCCAGAGGCGGGCGATGAAATGTACGATCGCGCTATTGCCGTTGTTGCTGAATCTCAGAAGGCCTCGATTTCATTCTTACAACGTCGATTGAGGGTAGGGTACAACCGAGCGGCCAGGATGATCGAGCGCATGGAGTCAGAAGGAATTGTAGGGCCTGCTGACGGCTCGAAATCCCGGCAAATTTATGCCCAGCCAATGGGTTAAAATTGTTAGTTTATTGCGGTACCCGAGAGCATTGAGTTCTACTAGTAGCTTGACCAATTGAATCACATATCGATAATTGCCGTCGTACCCAGAGCACAAAGGAGCTTGGTATGTTTGCAGCGCTTATCGCGGTTAGTTTCATTGGGACAGGACCCTCTGCGGAGGTAATTATCGAATCCCTTCAGAATTCATATCAAGAGCTTGGTGAATTAAGTGCCAATTTTTCGCAGACTTATGTGGATAAATTGCGGGGTCGGCGTTCGGCTGAGACGGGTAAATTGTGGGTGAAA